>NZ_RAWT01000084.1:0-5145 GCF_003612005.1 Pyramidobacter sp. CG50-2 | reverse complement strand
TTCTTCATACTCATTCTCAAAACTCCTCCTCGAACGATTTTTTTGCGCGCTTCTCGAATTCGGCTTCGCGAGCGGGGAGAAGTCTCTTCGGGAGTTTCCTCGTTGCCTCGCCGCTTCTTCTTCGGCCCTGTCGCCCAGCTTTTTTCGAGCGATCCTGTTTTCGTCGCAGGATCCTTCCTGCACGCGCCTTAATATTAGCAAAAATTTTTTGTTTTGCAACCCCTCGCCCAACGCCGACGATTTTAGATTTCGATCGTTGATTTTACTGGTATCTTATTACGTTCACCGCAGAGCGTCCGCATTTACAACGTAAACAATACAAAAAACTTCGACAATGTTCTATTTTTTATATCCAATCAAGTAATTACAATGGATTTTATCTCTATGACCTGAACAAAAAAATCCCTTTCGCAAAAATTCTTCACCAAAAATTTTCAGCGACTGGTCCGTATTTTTTTCAGTATTTTGTCCATGGACTGCGGAGAGCTCGTCTCCCGTAATTCCGTTTCTTGATAAAAAGCGTTAACATAGTTTGCAGGGCGCTGCGGGGAGTTCGGCCGCTCAGGACTGCCTCGACCGCTGCGCGGCCCGCGCAGCCCGCTTTGCGAATCTCCCTCGCAGCGCCCTTGCGTTCACCCTTTTAATTGAGAAACAGTATAAAAAAGCCGCCGTCGCGCTCCTCAGCGCGGCGGCGGCTTTTTCCTCTTCAATTGACGCGTCGGTTAAAAGCTCAGCATGGTGCGGAAGCGCACCTGCTTGTTGTCGTAATCCTTCATGTTGACGGCGCCGTCCTGATCGTTGTAGGCCAGTTCAAAATACAGGCCGGGGCTGTATTGGTAGCCGACGCCGACGGTCCACTCGCGCGGCGCCGGCGACAGGCTGTCGACGTCGTAACGGGCATACCGTTCGAACGTGCTCCAGCGCTCGTTCCACTGCTGACGCGCGCCCACGAACCACACGCCGGTATCGCCCGCGAGCGAGAAATTGCGTCTCGCGCCGCGGCGCGGCCAGTCGACGTCGTCGTTGAACGACCAAGGAACGTTGTCGAGGCGGAAGCCCGCGTCGATCTGGGCGTATTCCAGCCAGATGCTGGTGAAGCGCAGTTTTTCCTGGCCGAGGTCGAGAATCACCTTCCAGGCTTTGGGATCGTCGGCCGCCGTGGGAACGCCGTAATAGTCCGCCAGCCCGTCGTTCAGATCCTGCCGGTAATAAGCGCCGCGGAAGGCGATGCCGTCGGAAAGCGCGTATCCCAACCCGGCCCAGTACGTGTTGAAACCGGCGTCGTTCTCGTTGCGCCACAGGCCGTTCAGGCTCAGCCAGGCGCGCTCGCCCAGATTGACCTTGAGGCGGGCGCCGTAATGTTCGTCGCTCGCGTTGGCGGCGTAAACCGAATCGCCGTCGTCGGCGCGCTGCGAGGCGGCGAACGCCGCCAGCTCCACGGCGCCGGCATCTTTCTTCAGGCTGGCGCCGCGATAGGCGGAGCCCATGAAGAACCCGTGGCGGTCATGATAGAGGCGGTCCTCGTCTTCCCAGTCAAGCGCAAATTGTCCGGCCTTGAAGGTCAGCCCCCAGCCGAGGAAATCGGCCGCCGTCACCCAAAAACGGTCGAACGTGCCGTCGCTCCAACGCGCGTCGAAGCCGACCCCGCCGCCAAGATCGCGGTGCAGGTAAAGCCGGGCCTCGTCGAACGTAAAGCCGTCGCTCAGCGCGCCCGAACCGGGCAGATCGTTGTCCCAGGCGTTGTAATCGAACCGCAGGGTCCCGCCGATCTTCCAGCCGCCCAGCCCCTTTTCGAGGGCGCCCAGACGGCCGTCGAGACGGTCGGTCCTCACGCCGAGGGCTTCCAGTTCGGGACGGAATTCGGCCGCGAGATCGTTAAGACGGGCCCGGTCTTCGCCGCTCGCGCCGCCGTTGACCAGCGCGCGGGCCACCATGACGGCGATCTCGTAGCGGCTCATGGCGCGCCCGCCCTTGAACGCGCCGTCGGGATAGCCTTCGAGGATCCCCTTGGCGCCGAGTTCGGCCACGGCGTCATAAGCCCAGTGGCCGGCGGGCACGTCGCCGAACGGCTCGGCGCGCGCGGCGGAAAGCGCCGCCAACGCGAGCGCCGCCGCAAGCAAAAGAGTTCTGCGGATATTCATTTTCGCTTCACCCCGCTTTTCGAAAGACGGAAATTTCCTGCGCCGCGACGGCGGACACGGGAGAAAAAGGCCGGCGGACCGGCCGATCGACGGCATTCGTCACCGCGCGGCCACACGCTCGCGAACCGCGCGCCACTATAATACCATTTTTCGCAGCCGATGGCGAATCGTAGAATCAAAATCAATCATATTTGATTGACCGTTTTGCCAATTCCCGATATGATTGCTACAGACAAAAAATGCGTCTTGGAATAAAAATAGTCTGCAGGAGGAAAAAAGATGAGAATCAAAAGAAATCGATACCTGAACGCGCTCATCCGAAAAAAAGACAACGGGCGCGTCAAAATTATTACCGGCATCAGACGCTGCGGCAAGTCTTATCTGCTTTTTGAACTCTATAAGGACTATCTGCTGGAAAACGGCGTTCGGAAAGAGCAGATCATCGAAATGCCGCTCGATGAAATCGAAAATATCCGGTTCCGAAATCCGTTCGAACTCGACGCGCATATCAAAGATAAAATTGCGGACACGTCCCGGCGGCACTACGTTTTTATTGACGAGATACAGTTATGCGCGGAGGTTCCCAATCCGTACGTGGATACCCCCGATGAAAAAGTAACGTTTATCGACACGGTGCTTGGCCTGATGAAGATCAAAAACGTGGACGTCTACGTCACCGGCAGCAACTCCAAAATGCTTTCCAAAGAGGTGCTGACGCAGTTCCGGGACAGAGGCGATGAAATACGGGTGTTTCCGCTGTCCTTTGCCGAGCTCTGTCCGGCATATGAAGAGGTCCGCTCAAGGTCTCCCATTCCGGCTTCGTCATCCTCCTCGTTCTTCGACGCCCGTACCGGGGACGCATGGAGGGATTACTGCACGTACGGCGGCATGCCTTACCTTTTGTCTCTGGAAACGCCGGAAGAAAAGAGTCAGTATCTGAAGAATTTGTTCGAAGAGACCTACATCAAAGACATTATCGAGCGGAACGACATCAGGAACGACAAGGAAATTCTTGAAATTCTGCTGGATTTCGTTTCGTCGGCGATCGGCTCGCTGACGAATCCATCCAAACTGGAAGCTCGCTTCCGTTCGGAAAAAAAGATCAAAGTTTCCCATAACACGATCGCAGGCTATCTCGACTACTTCAGGGAAGCCTACATTCTGGACAGCGCCAAGCGGTATGACATCAAAGGCGCGGGGTATTTCTCCACTCCGCTGAAATACTATTTCACGGATATTGGTCTGAGAAATGCACGGCTGAATTTCAGGCAGATCGAAGAAACTCACATTATGGAGAATATCATTTACAATGAGCTGATCCGCCGCGGATATAACGTCGACGTCGGCGTTGTACAGTATAACAGCCGCAGAAAAACCGAGAAGGGAGAAAAAAGGGCGACGATCCAGCTCGAAGTGGATTTTGTAGTAAACCAGGGGAATCGGAGATATTACATTCAATCAGCCCTCCATATCGACGAACCGCAAAAAAAGGAACAGGAAATCAACTCTCTGAACCGCATCGACGATTCTTTCAGAAAGATCGTTGTGACCAAGGACAATATCATTCCGTGGCATGACGAAAAAGGCATTCTGTACCTCGGCGTGCAGGATTTTCTGCTGAACGAACAGGCAATCGATCTGTAACAACAATTCCTGATCAAAACAATGAATTTCCAGAACGTTCCTGAACGAAAGACAAGGCGAGTGCGCCGGAAATGGCGCGCCGCCTTGTCTTTTTGTCGTCGCGTCTCCGCCCAGCGCAGATCTTCAATGAAACACCTTACACTATTTCTCAATTAAAATGCCGAACTATACTCATTCTCGATATAAAGCGTGCCGTTCCTCCGAGAACGCGAAAAGGCGGCTGCCCGAAAGCAGCCGCCTCTGTTTTTGCAGACACGAATTGGATTTAGAACGTCAGCAGGGTGCGGAAGCGGATGACTTTGTCGTCCGTGATTTTGTCGGCGCCCTTGGTCAGGCCGCTGCCGAAGTCCATGTTGTCGTAGGACAGCTCGAAGTAGAGGTTGGGGGTGTACTGATAGCCGACGCCGACCGCCCACTCTTTGACCTTGTCGCCCGCATCGGGCTTGTACTGGCCGTAACGTCCGAAGGTGCTCCACTTGTCGTTCCACTCCTGCTTGGCGGCGACCAGCCACGCTTCGACGTCGCCCGTGCCGTTCCAGGCATATTCTTCGAAGTAATCGCCCAGCTTGCTGAATGCGTAGGGAAGATTCTGAGCCATAAAGCCGTCGTCGAACTTGACGTACTCGGCCCACAGAGACGTGAACTTGAGCACGTCCTGGCTGACGTCGAGGGCGACCTTCCACGCCTTGGGATCGTCGATGGCGGCGCCGTCGATATCCTGCATGTAATAAGCGCCCTTCAGTTCGAAGCCTTCGGCGAACTTGAAACCGAGGCCGGCCCAGTAGGTTTTGTATTTATCCGTGTCGTCGTTCATCCACAGGCCGTTGACGCTCAGCCAAAGCTTCTCGTTGAAGTTCAGCTTCAGGCGGGCGCCGTAGTACTCGTTGCTGGCGTTGGCATCGTAGATGCTGACGCCGTCATCGCCTATGTTGGAAGCGGCGAAGCCGCTCACCTCGGCCAGGCCGAACGTCTTGCTGAGGCCGAAGCCGCGATAGGGTACCCCCATGAACAGGCCGCTGTCTTCGTGTTCGCCGTAGTACAGGCCGTCGTCGTCTTCCCAGTCGATGTCGAACTGACCGGCCTTAAGAGTAAGACCTTCCCAGCCGAGGAAGTCCTCGGCGGTCAGCCAGAAGCGGTCAAAGACGCCGTCGCCGTATTCGGCGTCGAAGCTCAGGCCGTCGGCCAGATCCTTGTGCAGGAACAGGCGCGCGCTGTCGAACTCGAAGCCGTGCTTATTGAGCGTCAGATCGTTGTCGCCGGATACGAAGTCGAACTGCATTTCGCCGCTGATCTTCCATCCGCCCACGCCCTTTTCAAGAGCGCTCAGGCGGCTGTCGAAGCCGTCCACTTTCACGCCCAA
>NZ_RAWT01000083.1:0-5574 GCF_003612005.1 Pyramidobacter sp. CG50-2 | reverse complement strand
TGTACGTTCGCGTAGACGTTGTTATGGCGGCACGATGGGGAGTTCTTTCGAGGTGTCTTGCTGTGATGAGAGTGTGAGGGGGTGACTTTTTTAATGAGCAGTTATGGTGACTTTTTTATTGGCTATTGACATAAGATCTCTAAAAACTTTATCGACGGGAGGGTTATGTACAGGCATTTCTTTTGAGAAGGTCTTACCGTTTTCGACGAAGGTCAGGAGGTCAGTCACATGTCAGAAGAGAAAAAAGTTCCGCACGTCAAGGCTTTCGAAGGGCAAACGTTTGTCATCAGCGCGCTGGTTTCCGTCTTTTCGGCGGTCATCTGTATGCAGATCATCTCCCGCATCGGAACGACGCCGAACACATCCGTCATCGGCGCGCTGTTCGCCATGGCGCTTGCCAGAATCCCCTTCGCCAGTCTGAGCCGATTCCGCAGCCTGGACCGACAGAATCTGGTGCAGACGATGGCTTCGGCCGCCGGATTCGGCGCGGCCAATTGCTGCCTGCTTGCCGTGGGGATCCTCTACGTTTTCGGCGATCCTTCCCTGATCGTGCCGATGCTTATCGGATCCGGTATGGCGACGCTGATCGGCATGCATCTCGTTTATTCGCTGTTCGATTCCGAGATGTTCCCCGCCCGGGAATCGTGGGCGCCGGGGATCGCCACCGCGGAAGCGCTGATCGCTGGAGACGAAGGCGGTAAAAAAGGACGTACGCTTTTGAGCGGCATCGTTTTAGGCGCGGCAGGCGCCGGATGCCGGATCAAGCCTTTTCTTTCCGGCGGTCTTCCCATGGCCGGCGTGGGCATCGCGTTTATCGCCAACCCATGGGCCATGTCGGCTCTGGCCGCGGGGCTTTTGATCCGCGGCTATTATCCGAGCCTTGTCCCTTGGCTCAGTTCTCTTGGACTGACGAATCTCCCGGCAGATCTCGGAAAAACGTACATCCCGCACGGTTTTATGATCGGCGCCGGGCTGATCTCGCTGATCCAGGCGCTCGTCATGATCTTCAAAAAATCCGTCCGCGAGTTCTCGTCCGAAAGCGCGCCCACGGTGACTCACGCGGCGGCTAAGAAAGCCATCGCCGCCCATATTGGATATTTCGCCGTGGCGGCTGTCATTTTGGCGGCCATTACCGGGTTCATGACTTCCATGGAGACACCCAAGCTCATTCTCTGGGGTGTCTGGTGCACGTTTTCGTCGATCTCCGCCGCAATCCTGGTCGGGCTGTGCGCCATGTTCTCGGGCTGGTTCCCCGGTTTTGCCGTGACCGTGATTTTCGTCAGCCTCGGCCTGTTCATGAACTTTCCGCCGGCGGCGCTGGCGGTGCTGGCAGGCTTCGTTTCCAGCACGGGCCCATGTTTTGCCGACATGGGATACGATCTGAAGACGGGCTGGGTCATCAGAGGAAGCGGGAAGAATCGCGAGTACGAACTGGACGGACGTCGCCAGCAGATGTTTTCCGAACTCTTCGGCGGCCTGATCGCTGCTGTGGTGGTCGGACTTTTGATGAAGATGCATTTCAATCTCAATCTGCTTCCACCCGTCAGCCGGGTTTTCGCGGCCACGGTCCAGGCGGGTTCCGATTATGCGATCCTTCTTGAAATGCTGTGCTGGGCCGTCCCCGGCGCGCTTCTGCAGGTCGCCGGCGGTTCGAAAAAGGCGCTGGGCATTCTCTGCGCCACGGGACTGCTGATCCGCAACCCCATTTACGGCGTCGGCCTGGTGGTCGCCCTGATCCTGCGGGCGCTCTTCATCAAAAACCACGAAGAGGCGATGCAGCTCTACGGCGCGGGTTTCGTGGCCGGCGACGGGCTTTTCGGTTTCTTCAACGCCATCGGGCGTTCCTTCGGTTGGTGGTAAGCGCATTGTATCTTCGACGTGACCGGCAGCGCCGTGCTTCCATAAAAACGGCGCTGCCGTGAAAGGGTGTGAAAATTCGATGTCGGAGAAGAAAAAAATCGGTCTGATCCGCGTCCTGACGACGCCGGATCAGGAGTTGCTCCAGCTTCACGGACGCATGATCGAATCGTGTTTTCCCGGTCTGTCCGTCGAATCGCGGTGCATCGCCGATCAGGACGAAGGGATCCATGACGAGGCAAGTCATGCGAAGGCGTTGCCCAAGGTGCTGGCGCTGGGGCGCGCTTTCGCGGACGAAAACGTCGACGCCGTCTATATCAGCTGCGCCGGCGATCCCGGCGTCGGCATCCTTCAACGGGAGCTCAACGTCCCGGTCATCGGCGCCGGCACGGCGATGGCGCACGTGGCCAGCGCCTACGGGGTTCCCGTGGGAGTGCTGGGGATCACGGACAACGTGCCGGAAGAGATCGCAAAAATTTTAGGCGGCCGTATCGTCGGTTCTCTGCGCCCGCCGCAGATCCATACGACGCTGGATCTGTTCCGCCCCGACGCGATGGACGCGCTCGCGGAAGCCGGCTGTGCGCTGAAAAGCAAGGGCGCCAAGCTGCTCCTTCTGGCCTGCACGGGGTTGGCGACGATCAACGCCGCTCCGGAGCTGCGCCGCCGCGTCGGCTTGCCGGTGCTGGATCCGTTGCGCTGCGCGGCTGCCTGCCTGTGGACGGCCTTGTGTTGAAGGAGGTCTTTGCATGTCTCGGCTGAAACTGACTCAGGAACACGTGGAAGCCGCGCTGCTGGGCGGCTGTTTTCTCGGCGGTGGCGGCGGCGGTTCGATGGCCAAGGGGCGCGCGCTCGGCGAAGCGGCTCTTTCCGCCGGTCCGTTGGAACTGGTCTCGCTGGACGAGATCGATCCCGAAGCGGTCGTCGTCACCTGTTCGGCGGTGGGGGCGCCGGCCTCGAAAGAAGCGATGGCCAAGCCCGAAGCGGCCATGCGTGTCATTGAATTGATGGCAAAACTGGACGTGTCGCCTCCGGCCGGACTGATCACCAACGAAAATGGCGGCGGCTCGACGTTCAACGGCTGGCTGCCGGCCGCCATGAGCGGACTGCCCCTGATCGACGCGCCGTGCAACGGACGCGCGCATCCCACCGGCGTCATGGGATCCATGGCGCTGCACCGCGACAATCGTTACGTTTCGAAGCAGACGGCGGCGGGAGGAAATCCCGAGACGGGGCGCTACCTCGAAGCGGCTTTCAGCGGCCCCATGGAGGCCGTAGCGGCGCTTGTGCGGCAGTGCGCCGTTCAGGCCGGAGGACTGGTTGCGGTGGCCCGTAATCCGGTCAAAGCCCATTATTTGAAAGAACATGCCGCGCCGGGAGCCGTGATGCTGGCCATCGAAACTGGGACGAAAATGCTTGAAGCCCGTTCCCACGGAGCCGAAGCTGTTGTCCAGGCGGCGGTCGGCTTTCTCGGCGGCCGCGTCGTTACGGCGGGCACGGTGGACGCTATCGACCTGATTACCGAAGGCGGGTTCGACCATGGCGTCGTTTCCGCAGGCGGGTGCGAACTCGCGTTCTGGAACGAATTCATGACGCTGGACCGCGGCGGCGAACGGCTGGGGACCTTCCCCGATCTGATCATGACCACGGACGCAGAAACCGGACTTCCCGTCACCACGGCGGAGCTCGCAAAGGGGCGGCGCGTTTTCGTGACGCTGGTCCCTGCGGACAGGATCCCTCTTGGCGCAGGCATGTTCTGCCGGGAACTTTTGGAACCTATCGAGAAGGTCGTCGGCAGGGACGTGCTGCCCTACGTCACGCTGAAGTAGCGCAGCCGCCGCGTTCGCAATGACCGAAGAGAAAAAATAGACGTAGAAAATCAAGGAGGTACCAATCATGTCTCTTTTTTATACGATAAACGCGCTTGAACTGCTCGACTCGCCGTCCGTAAGCGGCGAGAGCGTCAAACAAGCGCTGATGGCCGCCGGCGTGCCGGAAGAACAGATCTCCGTCAAAACTGTTCACGGCCCCAAAGGCAGCACTGATTTCGTCAAAACGTGGTTCTACGGCTCCGAAGGCAAACATAACGGCGGCACAGCCCCCACCATCGGTATCGTCGGCCGTCTCGGCGGCATCGGCGCGCGCCCCGAACGGATCGGGCTCGTTTCCGACGGCGACGGCGCCGTGTCGGCCGTGGCCGTCGCCATGAAACTGGGCGACATGGCGAAAAAGGGCGACGCGCTCAAAGGCGACGTGTTCGTCTCCACTCACATCTGCCCCAATTCTCCTACACGCCCTCACGATCCCGTGCCGTTCATGGGTTCTCCCATCAACATGACCATCGCCAACCGCGAAGAAATGGGCGAGGAGCTGGACGCCGTCCTGTCCATCGACACGACGCGCGGCAACCGGATCGTCAACGCCCGCGGCTTTGCCATCTCGCCGACGGCCAAGGAGGGCTGGATCCTGCGCGTCAGCGAAGATTTGCTCGAGATCATGAGCTCCGTCACGGGGGAGCTGCCCAAGGTTTTTCCCCTCAGCATGACCGACATCACGCCCTACGGCAACGGGCTCTATCACCTGAACAGCATCCTCCAGCCCTGCACGGCCACCAAAGCGCCGGTCGTCGGCGTGGCGCTGACGTCGCAGACGACGGTCCCCGGCTGTGCTACGGGAAGCTCGCAACCGATAGACATCGAGGCGGCCGTGCGCTTCGCCATCGAAACGGCGAAAGCGTTCGGCGAGGGCAAGTGCAAGTTTTACAGCGAGGAAGAATTCGATCTGACCCTCAAACGTTACGGGGCCATGAACAAACTTCAAAGCATGGGCGATCTGCCGCCGGCGGATCCTCAGGCGTAAGAGGCCCGGCCATGACTTTGCGCGTAGGGACCGTCACCATTGGGCAGGCGCCAAGAACAGACGTCACGCCTGACCTTATGAAGATCCTCGGGGCGGAAGTGGAACTGATCGAAGCGGGAGCGCTGGACGGCCTGAGTTCCGAACAGATTGCCGCCATGGCGCCGCGCCCGGGCGATTATGTGCTGGTCACGAGAATGGCCGACGGCACGTCTGTGAAAATCTGCGAACGTGCAGTGACACCTCTGGTGCGTCAGAAGATCGCCGCCCACCTCGCCGCGGGGATCCCCGCCGTCCTGCTGCTCTGCACGGGCGAGTTCCCCGACTTTCCAACCGGCGGGCTGCTGCTGAGACCGCAGAAAGTCCTGTTCAACATGGTTCAGGCCGTCGTGCCGGCCGGCGCGAAACTCGGCGTCTTCATGCCGTCTCCGGAGCAGCTGGAACAGTCGTCGCGCCGCTGGTCGCAGATCACGCCGCAAAACCGCTCGATCGGCGCGTCGCCCTACGTCCGTCCCGAAGAGACGATCCCCGCCGCGGCGGAAGAACTCGCCCGCTGGGGCGCCGACGCTCTCGTCATGGACTGCATGGGCTACACGCTGGCGATGAAGGAACAGGTTCGCCGAATCACCGGCAAGCCCGTGGTCCTCGCCCGTTCCATCGCCGCGCGGTTCCTGCGCGAGCTTGTGTAGGCGACGAAGTTGGAGTAGTGTCAGCAGATGCTATTCCAAACACCTATACGAAATGTTCCACGTGGAACATTTCTCGCAAACGCAGTCATTATAATGAGTTATACTATTTCTCAATTAAAGCACCTAACAATCCATTGTCTTGCGGTAATACTCCTTATGGTCTGAGCGGTGAGAT
>NZ_RAWT01000082.1:0-6033 GCF_003612005.1 Pyramidobacter sp. CG50-2 | reverse complement strand
AGAGATTCTCGCCGGTTGAGGGCGCTTTCAATGGCTTTTCTTTCAGCCAGAGTCAAATGTTTGTTCATGATGATGAACTCCTTTCCGAGATCTGTTGTCTCGTAAGAAAGTTCTTTCATCAATTCAGACTAAATGCAAGCTCCTTTTAATTCAGATTTAATGCAACGGGGTACCGGATGTTGCGTTGCATTTACCTTGAAGAATTTCACCTCGGGAACATCTCGGGATTTTCTCGATCAGGGTCTTGCAATTTTTTTTGAGGCATGCTATTATTCCCTTGCTCTGCGGAAGACGCCGAGCTCAATTTAACATGAGGCTTTGGGATATCGTCCAACGGCAGGACATCTGACTCTGGATCAGAGAATTGGGGTTCGAATCCCTGTATCCCAGCCATTTTTTACGCGCTCTCTTCGTCCAGTGGCCCAGGACATCGGGTTCTCAGCCCGGTAACAGGGGTTCGAATCCCCTAGAGAGTGCCATTTTTTTATTCTCGTTCGGAAAACGCAACCAGAGGACGAAAAATATCGAGGCGCTTCACCTTCAACGGGTGAGGCGCCTCGTCTTTTTCATGAAAGAGCCGGCGGCGCACGATTTTCCGCCGCGTCTGCTATAATATTTAACAGATAAAAATGAAAAACTCGTCTGTCCGCCTCGGACGGACAGCCGCATGCCGCAAGGGAACGGCCGAAAGGAGAGGAACCCATGAAAAAATACGATGTCGGCGCACCGATCGTTTTCAAAAAGGGCTTTCACGAACTCAACGACGAACCGCACCTCAACTATCAGCTGAACCGCATGATCAGCTGGAGCGGCGGCGATCTGGAGGAGGTGAGACGCGTTTCGCGGCAGATCAGAGACTTCGACGACTGGAAGAAAATCCTCATGGAGCTCGGCGCCCGGGCGCTCGCCGAAGAGCGCATCGGCAATGCCATCGCCTATTACCGGATGGCGGAATTCTACATGGACGGCGGCGATCCCGACGCCCTCGCGTGCTACAACAAAGCCCGCGAGCTGTTTTACGGATATTTTGCGGATTATTTCACGCCAGGTTCCGGCAGCGCGCCCGTCGTCGAGCGCCTGGAAGTTCCCTACGAGGACGTTACGCTGCCGGTCATGCACACAGAACCGGATCGGAAGAAAAAAGGCGTTTTTCTCGTTCATGGCGGCAACGACTCCTATTACGAGGAATTCTTCTTCCCAATGCTGTACCTGCGCGAACGGGGTTACGAAGTCTATCTGTTCGAAGGGCCCGGCCAGGGCGCGGTGACGCGGCTGCGCGGCCTTCCCTTTACCGCCGCGTGGGAAAAGCCGGTGGCGGCGATCACGGCGCGCTTCGATCTGCGCGACGTCGCGATCGTCGGCGTTTCGCTCGGCGGCTATTTCGCGCCGCGGGCCGCCGCGTTCGACAAGCGGATCTCGCGCGTGATCGGCTGGTCGGTCTTCCCCTCGTTCTGGGACGTGTATCGGGCGACGGCCGGAAAAGCGCGCGCCCAAGCGCTCCGCTCCCTCTTGAAAGCGAATATGAAAAGCGTCGTCAACGGACTCTTCCGCCGCAGCGTGAAGAAAGGGGACCTGCACGCGCTGGCGCTGGCAAAAATGCTGCCGCGCTACGGCGCGGCTACGCCGTTCGACCTCGGGCTGGCGCTCGCGGATTACGATCTGGCTCCCGTGGCGGAAAAAATCGATCAGGACGTGCTCATCCTCGGCGCGCAGCACGACATCATGATCCCCTACACGCTGGTCGGCAAGGAGATCGCCATGCTGAAAAACGCGCGTTCGCTCACCTTCCGCCTCTTCACCGACCGCGAAGAGGCCGGCGATCACTGCAGCTGCGGCAATACCCAACTGGCTCTGGACTCGATCTGCCGCTGGATGGACGCTCTGGACGCCAGGGACCGCGGATAAAAAACCGCAGAGCCGGCCGCCGTGCGACGGCCGGTTCTGCGGTTCTGTCTTTTTAAAAGGCCTCGCCGAAATTTCCGCCGTGACGCAAAAATGCAGGGCCTGTTCTCAAATTTCAAAATCGAGGGTATAATCTTGCGAAGGGTTTTCATGCCCTGAACGGAAAATGAATCTTCCTTGCTATCCAACCCAACATTACTTTTCAGGAGGGATTTCTCAATGCCAGTATCGAAAGAAGTCGTCCGGGAGCAACTCCGCAAAATCGGTCCCTATCACAAGTGGTTCACCGGAAAAGAGCGCCGCGCCCTGCCCAAGATCATCGACGAGGGCGAAGTGATCGAATTCCTGACCAGCGGCTACGACGGCAAAAAGAATACCGTGCTCGTCGTGGCGACCAACCGCCGCTTCATGGTGCTCGACTCGGGCATCGTCTACGGCAGCGACGACCGCATTTTCCCCTACGGCAAGATCAACTCCATCCGCGGCGAGCGCGGCATTTTCTTCGGCAAACTCCGCATCAGCACCGCCGGCGTCTCCGGCGACGACGTGGTGATCTCCTGGGTGCGCAAGACCGACATCGCCCGCATGATCTCCACCGTGTCCAAAAACATCGCTCTGGCCAAAGGCGAGTAGTTTTTTCAAAAAATAGCTCAATCACAAATTCTGTGTGATGCAGAATTGCGTTCCAGTTTTTTTGCTGATGTCGAAAATCTTTCGGAACGGGGCATTCAGCATCCGAACAGCCACCCCTTCCCTGCCGCCTGGGCGTTTTGATCTTGTTTAACATAGTTGGCTGGGCGCTGAAGAGCAGCCGCGGCTGCTGCTTCCGGTCGCAGACGCAGGCAAACATGAACGGTTTCGAGTATCAGGCCGACCAGTTCGCATGGCCTGTTCTGATGCCCGAGTGGGTAAGCGGCGAGGTCGAATGGGGAACAACGCCTTGCCGCGCTGTATCCGGAGTTTTCCGAACACGAGGGAGGCGTTTTTATTATGAAAAAACTGAGATTCATAAGTGCTGTATTACTGGCGGTGCTGTTCGGGACATGCGCGTACGCCGAGCTGCAGCTCTCGGTCCAAGGGCCTCGCGGCACATTCCGATACTATGCGAGAGCGGAGGAGGAAGGCCGCACGACGTACTGGGCCCATGCCGTGCAGGTCGCTGAATCTGCGACTGAAAACGGCGTCACCGTTTACCGCGATCCGGACAAAAGGCCTCTGGGAGAGGCCCGGACCGTGGACGGAACGATCGTCTTCTGCGATGCCGCTGGAAAGGAACTTGCGAAGCTCGTCCGGCAGGAAACAAAGGATGTGTACTATTCCGGCGGCAAGGAGATCGGCCAAGCCTATAGGCGTGACGGAAGATTCGTCTTTACCGACGCAGGGGGCAGAGAGATCGGCCAGGCCGGGGAAAGTGACCCGCACATCCGCGCGATCCCCGTCGAGGTGATCGTCCTCGCCGGGGCCGGGGTCACGGCCTCGAGAGATTCGGATATCTGCCTTCCGGTGATCACGGAAGTCGCGGAGGAAGGGGCGGCGCGTACCGCCGGACTGCAGAAATATGACATCATCATCGGTTATCAGGGCGACAAGTGGACCACGTTCAGCTTCATGGGCTATGATCCCGGGGAGTCAGCCAGCCGTGTTACCCCGATCATAGACGGGGCCTCAGAACGCGGAGATCTTGTCATGATCGTCTACCGCCCCGGTCTGCGTGAGGGAATGAGTGAAAATGAGATCGCCCAACTGCGTGAGAAACTGAGGGAAACTAGGGCAGCCCATAAGATAGCCCAAACGGATGACGCCTTTCTTGAGAAAGAATCGGCTCATGGGATGATCTTCGCGAGCGCGCCGATGCCCGAGGGGAAGAAGGGCTTCAGCTGGACGCCGAAAAAAACTGCTGATGGCAGCATGCTCTCCAATAAGGGGACGTACTTGTATTATACGCAGATCGTGAAGATCTACAGTGAATGGCTTGCCTCGGGCAACTCAGGACCGGCGGTCCGCGTTCCCTCATGTCTGCCTCGCGTTACGGATGTTGCTCCGGAGGGGCAGGCTCTGGCCGCTGGCATGCAGGTCGGCGACTTCCTGATCGGTCTGCTCGGAGAGAAAAAGTCATTCTTTGAACATGCGGGGATTTTTTCCGGAAGCACTTATACGAGCGTAGCGCATGAACTTGACGTGAACGAAAATGACACGAACGCTCCCCTTGTTGTCTACCGTCCCGCCAGCGGCGAGAAAAATACCGCGAAGGGGCAGATCCTGAAGCTTTCACCGATGAAGAAGGGCAGAAAAGGGTTTTACTTTGATGTCAGCGATGAGTGTCAGTTCTATAGCCGTGAGGAGTCGTCCGTTTACGTCGCGCAGATCCAGGCGCTCTATGAAAAATGGGTCGCGGAGGGCAACAACGTCTTCGTGCACGGACCGGCGGCTCTGACGCGGTTCACGTATGTCCCTAAGAACAGCGCGGCCTATGCCGCCGGACTTCGCGAGGGCGACTTTCTGATCGGATACATGGGGGAAGCAGCGACGGCGATCGAATATGCAAAACTGAGTTCAAGCTCGGACAGCAGGAAAAAAGTCAGGGCTCTGATCGAATCCATGAGCAGCAAACCCGACGCGGTAATGATCGTGTATCGTCCTGCCTCTGATGAGACGGGCGAGGCCCGCGGAAAGATCATCAGGCTCGATCCGATGTCGGCAGGCGATAAGGGGGTTAAATACGCGACCGTTTCCGAGTGCACGTTCTACGCTCACAGTCAGGGGGCTGTCTATGCTCAGCAGATCCAGGCGCTCTATGAAAAATGGCTCGCGGAAAACAACGGCGGCCCGGCAGTACGAAATGAAGTCCCTAAGTCCCGTCCGAAGGGCTCTGCTTCTCTGACTGTGATCTGGAATATCGACAAGGAAGGCACCGCCTACGCGGCCGGACTGCGTCGGGATGATTTTCTGATCGGGTACGAGGGTGAGCCGGTGACCGCGCTCGGGTACGCAAAACTGTCCGGCGCGGAACCTCAGAAAAAAGTCAAGGCATGGAACGAATCTATGCGTGACAAGCCGGACACTGTCATGATCGTTTACCGCCCCGAACCGGGCGAAAAGGGCGAAGCAAAAGGAAAGATCATCAGGCTTGATCCAATGCCGGCAGGCGATAAGGGGTTCAAGTACCGTACCGGTTCCTCGTCTACGTTCTACTCACGTGACCAGGGGGCCGCTTATGCTGCTGACATTCAGGCGCTCTACGATGCCTGGAAGTCCAAATAGAACGCGGGCCTAACCGTCTTCTGTAAAGCGGCCGAAGGTCTGATATGCTGACGGTCACCGGGTCTTTCGTGGCAGCTGACCGCGGCCGTAGATGTTTTGACGCGCATCGTCGCCCCGCATTCTGGGCGGACAGGCTCTTCAGGAGAGATATCAAGCGCACCGTGACAGCAAAATACGGTTTTACCAGAGACGGCGTTATGCACAGTAGCTGCTGTGTTATGAAAGCCATACAGACAGCAAGTATTTTTCAGAAAACCGGCTGTTCCCTCTGAAATGAGGTGTCTGTCAACCTTGGAGCGTCTATGCTGCATAGCAAGGATCTCCTTATGCGCGTGATATGGCATCCGGCAGGATGATACTTAAACATAGGAAATATCCTTAACTATTCAGCTGAAAGGTGCCGTATGTCGCTGCAACTGATAACTGGCGATCGCACAGAAAAAAAATAATTGCCCCCAAAACAGGAGACCGTCTCAAAAGCCAATTGAGGCGGTCTCTTTGCTATTCCTCGATGGACTCTATCCAGCACTAATACTATTTCTCAATTAAAATGCCGAATGCAGAGGCGCTGCGGAGGAGATTCACAAAGCGAGCTGCGCAGACCGCGCAGCGATCGAGGGAGTCCTGAGCGACTGAACTCCTCCGCAGCCCCCGGGAAATTATGTTAATACTTTCTATCAAGAATTAGGACTTGTTTAAAAAACGTCAAAGTTGCCTAAATCGATCCAATCGCTTAAACTTTTCTCATGGAAGAGAGAAGATATGAACTGACCTCCAGCGAGTGGAATCGAACCAAGAGAATGCTGCCGCCCGAACACCCGAAATCAGGTCAACGTGGACGCCCGGCAAAATACGATAACCGCAGGATCA
>NZ_RAWT01000081.1:0-6124 GCF_003612005.1 Pyramidobacter sp. CG50-2 | reverse complement strand
TGATCCTGCGGTTATCGTATTTTGCCGGGCGTCCACGTTGACCTGATTTCGGGTGTTCGGGCGGCAGCATTCTCTTGGTTCGATTCCACTCGCTGGAGGTCAGTTCATATCTTCTCTCTTCCATGAGAAAAGTTTAAGCGATTGGATCGATTTAGGCAACTTTGACGTTTTTTAAACAAGCCCTAATTCTTGATGGAAAGTATTAACATAGTTTCCCGGGCGCTGCGGAGGAGTTCAGTCGCTCGGGACTCCCTCGACCGCTGCGCGGTCTGCGCAGCTCGCTTTGTGAATCTCTCCCGCAGCGCCCTCGCGTTCGGCCTTTTAATTAAGAAATAGTATTATCAGGAAAACGCCGCGTTTTCAACGTGACTTCGTGCAGATTTCATGATTGCGGCGGCTCAATGTTTTTTGTATAATCATAAATAAAGGTTGCAAAGCGTTGCTTCTATATGATGGGGTGATGATCATGTATAATCCGCTTCATCCGGCGAAGAACATGGATCTTCGTCAGATCGTTTACGAGAAGATCAAGCAGGCTATTGTGAGCGGTATCATCAAGCCGGGGGAAAAACTTTCCGAAGTCGAGCTGGCGGAAAAAATGGCCGTGTCGCGAACGCCGGTGCGCGAAGCGATCCGTCAGCTGGCGAAGACTTCGCTGGTGACGCTGACGCCGCGCAAGGGGGCCTACGTCTCCCTGCCGTCGATCAGCGACGCGGGGGCGCTCTACGAGCTGCGCGAGGACTTGGAAATGTTCGCGGCGGCGCTGGTGTCGGTGAACCCTCCGGAAAAGGAGCTGAAAGAGTTTCTCGAAATTTTCAAACACATGGGCAACGATACGGATCCGCAAAAGTATTTGGAAGAGGACCGCCGTTTCCACGCTTTCCTGTATCAGTCGTCCGGCAACCGTTTCCTGATGAATTCGCTGCAGGAGCTGGTGGATGTGATCAACCTGTATCGTCCGTATTCGCTGGGCGACACCGAGTACATCAGGCATCTTGCCGAGGGGCATGTGGAGATCATCGAAGCGCTTCTGGACCGCGACGAGAGAAGGGTGCGCGAGGCCATGAGGGCTCACATACGCATGAGCCGGGCGCGCCTCGAGGCTTACTTGAACACGCATACTTCCGAACGTCTTCCGCTCCGCCCATGAGTCAGTGGTCTTTCTTTCAGTCGACGCTGATCATTGCCCTGCTGTCGCCGCTGGGACTGTTCCTGGCGGCGTCGTTCTTTTTGCTTCTGATCCCGGCGGCGGAGGGGCGCGCAAAGCGGCGCGTCCTGTGGGGGCTGCTGACGCTGCTTTTCGCTTTTTTGTGCACTGATTTCTGCGGCAAAAAGATGCTTGCCTTTTTGGAAGCTCTGACGCCGGAAGCAAAGGAAGGGAGCGGCGGCCGTTCGGCCGTCGTGCTTGTGCTCGGCGGCGGCGCGGTCGCCGAAGGACAGACGTATCAGCCCTCCGTTTCTTCGCAGCGGCGTCTGCGGACAGCGAGAGAAATTTTATCGCGCTGCGGAGACGCGAAGCTCCTGCTTTCGGGCATCGAGTCGCCGTTGATGGCGCGATGGCTGCGGGATTCGCCGCCTCGGGAAAAAGTGCTTCTGGAAACTCGTTCCTTGAATACCGAGGGCAATCTGCGCGAGAGCGCCGTTTTTTTGCGAAGGCTGTATCCCGACGAGCGTCCGCGCCCGCAGGTCTTTCTCGTCACGGACCGTTTTCATATGGCGCGGGCTCTGCGCTGGGCGAAAAAATTCATGCCTGATTTCGAGGTCGTCCCTTCGCCTGCGCCCAGCCTCGTGCGGAACGTGCCCTGGCGCCCGGTGAACTTCGTGCCGACCTGCCGGGGCCTGGAGCTGACCTCGATGGCCTGGCGCGAAACGCTGGCGCTTCTGAGGGACTGGTTCCGTTCACGCTATGAGAAACAGGATCAATAAAAGCGGGAAGTTTGCGCCGCGTTGTTTCGACGACGCAAACTTCCCGCTTTTTTTATGGTGAGCCCGCCGATGAGCCGCGGGAGATTTCCGCCGCGAAATTTTGGGCGCTGACAACGGAAGAGAGCGGACGCCCCGCCTGCCCCGCGGCAACGTGCAGCAGCGGGTAATGAACGGCAAATATCGAGATTAACGCCTGCACGACAGGCATTCCCAGCCAAAGAGGACTGAGCAGGGGGTGCCCCTCCAGCTCTGCGGGGCTCACGGTGCGGCCGGCGTTTACGGTGATCTCTCCGAGCCCCGCCGCGGCCAAATCTCCCAGCAGAGACAAACAGCGCGGCGAGAGGAAAACGTCGACATGAACGGACTGTCCGTGCATCCTTTCGAGCGCCCGCCGACCGTTATCCCGCACGAACCGGCGGTATTCCCATGGCACAAGAGCCTGTGCCTCGACCAAGCCCCTGGCGAGAGCGTGCATTGTGGCGAAAGTCGCGTCGGCCAGTGCGGCGCATTCGGGATCGGAGCAGTTGTTCACGAGAACGCAGCGCATGCCGGCACGCCGCGCTGCAAGCAGCTCGTAAAGGTAGTCGCCGACGACGAGGCACTGGGAAGCGGGCACGCCGATGGACGCTGCCGCGTCGGTCAGCGCTCGCGGATCCGGTTTGACGTGGCGAGCTTCGCGCCCGAAGGTCTGCGGCGGCAGCCTGAAGCCAATGCTTTGGGCGGCGCGTTCGATGGATTCGCGGCAGTTTCGCGACACGACGCACCAAGGAATGCGGCGTCCGTCGAGCAGGCTGACGAGATCGAAAGCGCCGGCGACCGCGGCGGAACGTGCGGCGCCTCGCATCTCTTCGTCCCTGATGGCGTTCATGAGCTCGGTTCTGAGAGGCTCGCGCATCTCCGCCGCCGTCTCCAGCAGAGGAACGCGCCGTCCGCCGAAGTATTTTTCCCGGATCGGGGCGAAATCGAGCCTGCTCTCGGCAATGACGCCGTCCCAGTCGAAAACGACCCCGCGGATTTGATCGAGATGGATATAGGGGGAACTCATTGTCTCACTTCCTGTTTGTATCGAAAAGATTTTATGTTCCGTCGGCGCTGGATACAAAAAAAGAGGGAACCCCCTGAGAGTTCTCTCTTTTTCGATAAACTGGGCCCACAGTGCCGTGTCGCGGCAGTCTTGACCCGTTCCGCTAGAAATGGAAGATTGCCCGACCGCCACGACGGCCGCAGCCTCTCTTCACCGGACGACAGGTGTTGGCTCAAGACGAAAGCCAAGATCACGAACACCGCAGGTAGACTTTATCATTACGAAAAGTATAGCACAGCTTGTGAACAAAGCAAGCTGTTTTTAGCGGTTGGGCGTCGTCTTTCGCATTTTTTCGCGGTTTAAAGCAAAACGGCTCCCCGAACGTTCATGCTTTCTCTTCGGCGGCGGCGATCCCGTCGACGTGATGCAGCTGGTATTCCGTAAGGATCTTCTGTTCGATGATCCGTCCCGTGCCGTGGCAGTCCTCGCATTCGCGCTCTTCGACGCCGTAATTGATGCTGCCCAGGCCGCCGCAGGATTTGCAGACGCGGACTTTCATCGTTTCCTTGTCGAAAGAGAGATTCTCGCTCAGACTGTCGAGCGTGAACTCCTCCTTGAGCGTCTTGACGAGAACGCGCCCCGTTCCGTTGCACTCGGAACAATTGAAGCGGTTGCCCTTCAGGTCGATGCCAAATCCCAATCCCTTGCATTTTTTGCAGATGTGAATTTTCATAGTTTCCGGATCGAATTCCATGGAAAAAACTCCTTCTCGAAAAATGTACGCTCCCGTCGGCGGAAACGTGACGATCGCGCCGCTTCTTCTTCATAATTCCCGTCCATTATACTCGCTTGGGGCGCTGAAAATCAAAACGGGAGAAACAAACAGGAGCCGTTTTCGCTCTAAAAAGCAAAACGGCTCCTGCGCTTTTGTTTAGGCGTCGCGCCCGTATCGAGGACGGCGCTCCGAAGCGCGCTCGAAATTCCTTTTGCCGAGACGTTCGCCGGAACGATCGAAGCGGCGCTCGCGGCGCGGGCCGCCCAAGCGGGGCTGGGGTTCGCCGGAGCCTCCGGAGATCAAGCCGCGGTCGATCAGCCGCCGCCGTCCGCCGTCGTCGAGGCTGGCGATCGCCGCGGGACTCAGCTCCACCTCGGTGTGCGAGTCGCGCATTTTGATGTTGCCGATCTCGTCGCGGCTGACGCCGAGCGCCGCGCACAGCGCGCCCAAGATCCGCCCCACGGACCATTCCTGGTCGTTCCGTCCCTTGGCGATGCGGATGGAAAGGCCTTGCCCGCGAAAGCGCGCGCGTTCCGTGCCGATGCCGCGCCGTTCGCCGTCGAAGCGGGAACCGACGCGGCCTTCACGGCGCGCGGCGGCGCGCTCGCGGCGCTGGTCGAGCTCGCGCTGGAGCGAATCCCTCAGGGAGTAACCCGTGGGGATGTCCTTGACCACGACCGACAGCAGCTTGGCCGCCAGATCCGCGGCGTCGTCGCTGCGTTCGAGGAGCGACTCGGCCCAGGCGCGGATCTCCGGCGCGGGAACGAGCTCCAGCAGCGATTCTTCGCGGCGTTCGCGCTGAATGACGCTGATCTCCTGAATGTCGGGGACTTTCAGCC
The DNA here is from genome assembly GCF_003612005.1 of Pyramidobacter sp. CG50-2. NCBI lineage: Bacteria > Thermotogati > Synergistota > Synergistia > Synergistales > Dethiosulfovibrionaceae > Pyramidobacter > Pyramidobacter sp. CG50-2. The sequence goes on along the minus strand of NZ_RAWT01000081.1, from coordinate 1,560 downwards.
ATTCGACCTTCATCTCGGAGCTGCGGATCATGAACTTGAAGCGTCCCGATTCCTGCGGCGTCAGCAGCAACAGGTTGCTGCCTTCGTGACCGGCCCGCCCGGTGCGTCCGGAGCGGTGCACGAAGGTCTCCATGCTGTCGGGAAGGCCCAGCTGGATCACGTGGCTGACGCCCTGCACGTCCAGCCCGCGGGCGGCCACGTTGGTGGCGACCAGAATGGGGATGCGCCCGGTGCGGAAAGATTCCAAGGCGTTGCTGCGTTCGCGCTGCGTCATGTCGCCGTTCAGGGCCAGAGCCATCAGGCCTTCTTCCTGAAGACGCCCCGCCACTTCTCCCGTATCGGTCTTGGTATGGCAGAATATCAGGCAGAGCGCCGGCTTCTCCCACAGCAGGATGTTGACCAGCGCTTCCATGCGCTGACGCGAAGGCACCAGATACACGCGGTGCACGATGTCTTCGTGCTGCTCCTCCTCGTGGTTCAGTTCCAGCCGCAACGGCTCCTTGAGATAGCGCTTGCAGAGCGAAAACACCGAGTCGGGCATCGTCGCCGAGAAAAGCCAGGTCTTTTTGCGGTTCACGGCGGCTTCGAGGATCGCTTCCAGCTCGTCGCGGAACCCCATGTCGAGCATGTTGTCGCCCTCGTCGAGAACCAGCGTTTCGATCTCGCTCAGGTCGAGCGTGCCGCGGCGGATATGATCGAGGACGCGTCCCGGCGTGCCGACGACAACCGAGGCGCCGCGCCGGAGCTGGAAGATCTGGTGCTCCATGCTCATGCCGCCGACGATGCTTGCCGTGGCGATGCCTCTGATGTGGCCTAAAAATTCCGATTCGCCGGCGTTCTGCATGGCCAGCTCGCGCGTCGGCGAGAGCACCAGCAGGCGGGGCTTTTTGCCGCCGCCTTCGAGTTCGTTCAGCAGCGGCAGAAGAAAAGCCAGCGTCTTGCCGGAACCCGTGCGCGCCTGCACGACCATGTCCGTGTCCAGATTGGGCTGCGACAGCACCTGCGCCTGAACCGGCGTCGGCGTCGTAAAGCCTCGTTGATCGAGAGCGGCGAGAAAACTCTCGGGCAGATTGAAATCTCTAAAACTTGCTGCGGTCACTTCGTAATTCCTCCCAGAATCGCAAGGGATTCCCAAAGGACCGCCCACCGCGAGCCGCCCTTGGCGTTTCATCCCTGAATCATGACGCTGAAATCGCGTCAAAGGAAACAATTATGATCGTTTCATGCGTGTTTGTCAATGCCTGGAGGAAAATCGATGGCGACCATAAGCTAAATGAAATTCTTCAAGGTAAATGCAACGCAACATCTGGTACCCCGTTGCATTAAATCTGAATTAAAAGAAGCTTGCATTTAGTCTGAATTGATGAAAGAACTTTCTTACGAGACAACAGATCTCGGAAAGGAGTTCATCATCATGAACAAACATTTGACTCTGGCTGAAAGAAAAGCCATTGAAAGCGCCCTCAACCGGCGAGAATCTCTTAGAAGTATTGCCTCAACAGTTCTGAAGTCGCCGAGTACGATCTCCAGAGAGATCAGAAAACATGCAGAGACTGTCTT
>NZ_RAWT01000102.1:0-1201 GCF_003612005.1 Pyramidobacter sp. CG50-2 | reverse complement strand
CAATGGCAAAAGAGAAATTTGAGCGCAGCAAGCCCCATCTGAACATCGGAACGATCGGGCACATCGACCACGGCAAGACGACGCTGACGGCGGCGATCTCTCACGTTCTGTCGAAGACAGGCTACGCGGAAGAGACCAAATTCGACCAGATCGACAAAGCGCCGGAAGAGAAAGAACGCGGCATCACCATCAACATCTCCCACATCGAGTACACCACCGACAAACGCCACTACGCCCACATCGACTGCCCCGGGCACGCCGACTACATCAAGAACATGATCACCGGAGCGGCGCAGATGGACGGAGCCATCCTCGTCGTCGCGGCCACCGACGGCCCCATGCCCCAGACCCGCGAACACGTCCTGCTCGCCCGCCAAGTCAACGTCCCCGCGCTGATCGTCTTCATGAACAAAATCGACCTCGTCGACGACCCCGAACTCCTCGACCTCGTGGAAATGGAAGTGCGCGAACTGCTGAGCAAATACGGCTTCCCCGGCGACGACATCCCCATCATCCGCGGCAGCGCGCTGAAAGCGCTGGAAGAAGGGACCGGAGCGCGCGACGACAAGTGGAGCAAACCCATCTGGGACCTCCTTGACGCGTGCGACAGCTACCTCCCCGAACCCGTGCGTGAAATGGACAAACCCTTCCTGATGCCCATCGAAGACGTCTTCACCATCACCGGGCGCGGCACCGTCGTGACCGGGCGAGTCGAACGCGGAGTGATCAAACCCGGCGACGAAGCCGAGATCGTCGGCATCAAAGACACCCGCAAAGTCGTCATCACCAGCTTGGAAATGTTCCGCAAAATGCTCGACGACGCCGAAGCCGGCGACAACGTCGGAGCGCTGCTGCGCGGCATCGACAAGAGCGAAGTCGAACGCGGGCAGGTATTGGCGAAACCCGGGAGCATCCAGCCCCACAAGAAATTCAAAGCGGAAGTGTACGTGCTGAAGAAAGAAGAAGGCGGCCGTCACACCCCCTTCTTCAACGGCTACAAACCCCAGTTCTACGTGCGCACCACCGACGTGACCGGCTCCATCAAACTTCCGGACGGAGTGGAAATGGTGATGCCGGGAGACAACAGCACCTTCGAAGTGGACCTGATCGCGCCCGTGGCGATGAACGAAGGCCTTCGCTTCGCCATCCGCGAAGGCGGCCACACCGTCGGCGCCGGCGTCGTCTCCCAGATCCTCGAGTA
>NZ_RAWT01000080.1:0-6154 GCF_003612005.1 Pyramidobacter sp. CG50-2 | reverse complement strand
ATCTCACCGCTCAGACCATAAGGAGTATTACCGCAAGACAATGGATTGTTAGGTGCTTTAATTGAGAAATAGTATAACTTTAAGGGAGCAGTTCACTTTTGAGACAGCCTCTTTTTTGGCCTTCGCCGCGGGAAATGCATCGGGAAAACAAAACTTCGCCATATTTCCTGTTGACAAATTCTCGTTCGCGATGTATTGTGATTTTAGTCACAAAATATGTGAATTTTATCACATTAATGAGGGGGAAAATGTCATGTGGGAAAAGAACATCAACATCAACGAAGTGAAGACGATCATCTCGCGGACGACGTGCTATCTGGGCGTCGGCGCGATCGCCAGGGTGGACGACATCTGCAAGGCGCTGGCCGACAAGGGCGTCAAGAACGTGCTCGTGGTCACCGGGCACGGTTCCTACAAGGCCACCGGCGCGTGGGACCACGTGGTCAAGGCGTTTGCCGCGCACAAGATCAACTACGTCCTCTACGACAAGGTCACGCCCAATCCGACCGTGGACGGCATCGACGAAGCGGTCGCGCTCGGCAGGGGCATCGGCGCCACGGCGGTATTCGGTATCGGCGGCGGCAGCCCCATCGACACGGCCAAGAGCGCGGCCATCCTGCTGGAATATGCCGACAAAAACGCCCGCGACCTGTACGAATACCGCTTCACGCCCGACAAAGCCAAGCCGATCGTGGCCGTCAATCTGACCCACGGCACGGGCACCGAGGTGGACCGTTTCGCCGTGGCCTCGATCCTCGAAAAGGACTTCAAGCCCGCCATTGCCTACGACTGCATCTATCCCACTTACGCCATCGACGATCCGGCGCTGATGACGGGGCTGGGAGCCAACCAGACGCGCTACGTCTCCATCGATGCCGTCAATCACGTCGTCGAAGCCGCGACCACAAAGCTGTTCGCCTCGCCCTACACGATCCTGCTGGCGGAGGAGACGGTGCGTCTCGTGGATACGTACCTGCCCCGCGCCGTCGCCAACCCGAACGACCTCGAAGCCCGCTACTTCCTGCTTTACGCCTCGATGATCGCGGGCGTCTCGTTCGACAACGGCATGCTGCACCTCACCCACGGGCTGGAGCACCCGCTCTCGGCCATCAAGCCTGCGCTCACTCACGGCCTGGGACTGGCGATGATCCTGCCCTCCGTCGTCGAGGCCTGCTGGCCGGCCGCCGCGGAGACGCTGATCGACGTGCTGCGCCCGATGCTGCCGGGCAGCATCACCGCCGACCCGGCCAACGCCGCCGCTGCCGCCGACGCCGTGGAGCAGTGGATCTTCAAGATGGGCGTCACGGAGAAGCTGGCCGACATGGGCTACACCGAAGCCGACGTGGACAAGCTCGTGCGCCTCACGCGCGAGACGCCGTCGCTGGGCGGCCTGCTCGACCTCGCCCCTGTCGCCGCCACAAGCGAAGTGGTCGCCAAAATCTACCGCGACTCGCTCAAACCGCGCCGTTAGGCCAAAAACGATCGAACGCAAAAGGACAGCCGTTTCCTCTTATTCGAGGAAGCGGCTGTCCGTTTGTCTTGCGGCTCGTTTTCGTTACAGGCAGACCTGCACGCAGGGAACAATGCGACATTTTCATCAAAAGCGGCGTTCAAATTTTTTCGCCCGATATTCCATGCAGAGCAAAGAAATTCCGAAGCAGGCGTCAAAAAACTAAAGATCCGGCACGAGCGATCTGAGCAGGCGGCCTTCCCAGAAGCGGGCGTTCTGTTCGTTGACGGCGTATTTCTCCGAGGTGAGCTGACGCTCCGGCACGGCGTTGGCGTGCTGGACGTGCATCAGCCCCAGCACCAGCGGGCAGATCAGGTCGCTGGTGAAGATGCGGCCGGAATTCGCGCGCAGCTGCGCCGTCGTCGCCGCGTAACGGCGGCGATATTCAGGCGAAAGCCACAGCACCACGGGGATCTCGGCCATGACGGGTTTGAAGGCGTCGAAGTTGTGACCGACGCCGGTCACGTCCTCGCCGTGGTCGGAAAAATAGACCATGCTGCTGACGGCAAACTTCGATTGGGCGAGGATTTCAGTGATTTGCCGCAGCAGGTCGTCCGTATAGGTGAGGCTGCGGTCGTACGCGTCGATGCGCTCGCGCAGCTCGCGCGAAAGGAGTTTGCTGCCTTTGACGCGGGGCAGCCACGGCCAGTTTTCGGGCGCGCTGTTGCGGTAGCTCCAGTGGCTGCCGCGCAGGTGCAGGAAGATCGCGTGGCTCTCGCCGTCTTTGGCGCGCTGCAGCGCCCGGCGCAGCAGCGGCAGAAGCTCTTCGTCCTGATGGCCGTTTTTGCGGTCGAGCAGCGGCAGGTCTTCGATGAACTCCTGTTCTCCGGCGTCGCGCGACAGCGCGCTGACCAGATTGTTGTACGCGCCGATCTTCTCCTGGTTGCTGAACCAGTGCGTCCTGACGCCGGCGCCGGCAAGGATCTCAAGCAGCGAAAAGGCTTTCATGATGCCGGTGAACATGAAAGAGCTGTCGCGATGGTCGAAATGCAGCAGCACGCGCGGGTCGTAATTGCTGAACTGGCTCAGCGCCAGCGTCACGGCCGATTCGGTGTGAACCATGCAGGAATAGGCGCGCTCCAGCACGATCAGCGCTTCCTGGACCGCCGCGTCGCTGGAACAGAGCCAGGGCGTGGTGGGGCGCCGGTAGCCCCAGCGCTGCATGTGCCTGGGGCTGACCGACTCGCCGACGACGACCACGCAGACTTCGCCGCGTCCCGTTCTGGAGATCTTCAGGTCCTCGATGCGGCGCTGCGGGTCGGAACGGGCTTTTTCCAAACTGTCGAGCGCCGTTTGATACTGACGATAGCCTTTTTGAAAGTCAAAAAAAAGATTGCTGTAACTGGTCGCCTTCGCGCGGCAGGACAGGGCCAACGCCACGCAAAAGCAGAGCGTCGCGGCGGCGCACCACAAGCTTTTCACGGGACGACAGCGCCGGATCAGCGAGCGCAGCACCGCCGCCAGCAGCACGAACAGCCCCAGACTGGCCGCCGTCGGCAACAAACCGAATTGATCCAACAGAAAAGATCTCGCTTCGACAAGATTTGTGCCGAGAACGGTCATCAGCGTGTTGGAACCCAGCCGCCGCCCATAGCGTACGATATAGACGAAATAGACGATGTACTGCGCGACGCCAGCCGCCAGCAGCGCCGTCAGCAGCGCTCCGAACAGGCGCTTCGCGCCCGCGAATCGCTGCGAAAGCATACACGCCAGCAGCGTCCAGCAGGCCGGAAAAAGGCACAGGCAGGCATATTCGTACAGCCCGCTGGGCGCGTGGCAGAGAAAGGCCGGCGCAAACTCGAAAAACAGAAAGAACGCGTAGATCTTCGCGCCGGCGCCGCCGTGCCAGTACAAGATCGCCGACCACAGCGCCCAACTGCCGGCAAACTTGATAAACAGCTGCGTCGTCCGCAGACGTTCCGACATCACGAAGGTCAGGAAATTCGCCGAAATCCAGGAGCGGTACAGAGGCCAGGCCAGAAACAGCGTCATCAGCGCCGCCAGCAGCGCGCCCTGAAAGAGCGAGGCCACCGCGCGGTGGCGGCGAAAATATCCAAGCAAAGAATCTCACCTCTTTTGTCGTTCCCCAAATCGGCTGAATTTTTGACGATACCGGAAACTCACGACTTCATAAGTATAAGCGAAAGAATCGTAGAATTCCAGAAAGACGCCCCTCAAAAAAAACGGCGGGTTCCCCGTGCGCAGAACCAGGGGAAACTCGCTGCTTTCGGGGACCTCTCTTTATCGCTTGTGCGGCGGGAACAGCAGCCCCAGCAGACAGCCGCCGACCGAGACTCCCATGCCCGTCAACAGCGGATCGCCGGGCAGTTCGAAAAAATGCCCCGCCGCCACCGCTGCAGGAGCGAAAACGATCGCCGCGAGGATGAACCCGGAACGGATGCGTCCCTTGAGCGCCAGCGCGCAGGTCATCGGCGCGAAGACCACGGCGCCGCGCAGCGCCATGGAGAGAAAACCGAAATCGTTCAGCGTCTTATTGGGAATGACGATCGACAGCACCGCCGCCACGATCAGCACAACGGCGATCGTCAAACGCGTGGCCAGCAGTTCCCCCGCGGGCGTGCACAAACGCGGCCAGAAGCGTTTGTAAATGTCCTTGACGAGGATCGTCGCCATCCCCAGCGACAGCCCGGCGCCGCCGCCGATCACCGTGATCAGCAGCGTTCCGAGCACCACGCCGGCCAGAATCGGCGGCAGATGATCCATCGCAAAGGCCGGCATCACGTGCAGCGTGCTGGCCAGCACCGGCAGGTCGGGCACGGCCTGCCCGACGGCGGCCAGCGCCGCCGCTTCGGCCGCCGTCAGATAATGGGCGCGCATGGACAACCCCATCAGCACGCCGGCGATACCCAGCGGCGGGATCAAAAAGGCGCTCAGCAACACGCCCTTGCGGGCGTCCGAGTCGGTGCGGCCGCTCCATACCGCCTGAGCGTACGTCTGCGTGGAGAGCACCCCGAGCAGCAGCGACACACAGGAACCGAGGTCCTTCATCGTTCCGCGCGCCGTCAAATTCATGAAACGACGGGAAATATCAGCCGCGCCCGTCAAATTCGGCACGTTGTTCGCCGCCTGCTGCACCAAACCCAGCGGCGTCCCCCCCAGAAGCCGCTCCAGCGACGCCGTCAAGCCGCCGAGCCCGCCTTCGAAACGAAGGATCAGTATCATCCCCCCCCATCAGCGAGAGATAGAGCAGCGTCACCTTGACCACCCCGCCCATGCCGGCTCCCCAAGCGCCGCCGAAAATCACGTAACAGCACATAACCAGCACCGCCAGCATCGCCGCCGTTGTCACCGACATGGACGGGAACATCAGCGTGAACAGACCGATGCAGCCCATCACCTGCGACAGCACGGTGATGAAGATCCCCGTCGCGCTCAGCACGGAACCGACGCTCTCCACCGTGCCGCCGTATTCACCCGAGATAATCTGCAGTTCCGTGACGCAGCCGCTGTTCCGCAGCGCCTTCGCGTATCCCAGCGCCATCAGCAGGCAGCCGAGGCCGGAACCGAGCGTGAACCACCAGGCCGCCAGGCCGTAATGGAAGGCCAGCTGCACAGAACCCAGCGTCGACTGGCTGCTGACCAGGCTGCCCATCAGCGCGCCGCAGACCAGCCCCGGACCTGCCTTGCCGCCTCCGGTGAGAAAGTCTTTGGCGTTCCTCACCCTTCTTCCCGAGTACAGCCCCACGCCGATGATCAGCGCCAGAACCAAAACGATCCCGGCGACCGTCAGACCCGTCATGAAAACCCGCTCCTTTTCTTCGCTGAATATGACACGGGAATTTTATTATACCGCCGTATTCGTTCTCGTAAAACCCAGTTGAAGCGCGTAAAAAAACGACCCATTCCTTTACGGGAATGAGCCGCTTTTTTGTATTCGCAGATTTTAATAATTGTTCGCCTTAATCTGGAAATACGCCTGCGGATGAGCGCAGACGGGACACACCTGCGGCGCTTTCTTGCCGACGACGATGTGACCGCAGTTGGCGCACTGCCAGACCATGTCGCCGTCGCGGGAGAAGACCAGACCGTTCTCGACGTTGGCAAGAAGCTTGCGGTAACGCTCTTCGTGTTCCTTCTCGATGGCGCCGACCATCTCGAAAAGCTTGGCGATGCGGGTGAAACCCTCTTCGTGGGCGGTTTTGGCGAAACCGGCGTACATGTCGGTCCATTCGTAGTTCTCGCCGGCCGCGGCGTCCTCGAGATTCACCGCCGTGGTGGGGACGTCGCCCTCGTGAAGCAGCTTGAACCAGATCTTGGCGTGCTCTTTCTCGTTGCCCGCGGTCTCTTCGAAGATCCTGGCGATCTGCTCGTAGCCTTCTTTTTTGGCTTTGCTGGCGTAATAGGTGTACTTGTTGCGCGCCTGCGATTCGCCGGCGAAGGCGGCCTGAAGATTCTTTTCGGTCTGAGTGCCCTTGATGTTTTCCATGGTAAAAGTCCCCCTCCAAATTCAACGTGCGGATTTTCCGCGAAAATCTCTGCCTGTTCCCCCCGGAACCCGTTCAATATAAGTTATTCCGATAAAATTTGTCAAGACTAACAGTTTGCTCTGTCGTTGTTCAGTGATAAAGTCCCCCATAACTGTTCCAAGAAAATGTCACTCTGAGATAATACCGTTCATGAAAC
>NZ_RAWT01000007.1:0-73816 GCF_003612005.1 Pyramidobacter sp. CG50-2 | reverse complement strand
TGATCCTGCGGTTATCGTATTTTGCCGGGCGTCCACGTTGACCTGATTTCGGGTGTTCGGGCGGCAGCATTCTCTTGATTCGATTCCACTCGCTGGAGGTCAGTTCATATCTTCTCTCTTCCATGAGAAAAGTTTAAGCGATTGGATCGATTTAGGCAACTTTGACGTTTTTTAAACAAGCCCTAGATTCCTGGTCTAGCTTTTGGGGGGCAGTTCAGAATCGAGGCGCCCCTTCGTTTTTTCTTCGCTGGATTCCATACAGTACTCAAGTGCTGCGCACAAGCGGAATAAAACGCAGCATTCGTATTTGAGGACCGTTCCGTAATTTCGAGACAGCCTTTCTTTGTTTAACCCCTTGCCGTACCGGCGGTTTTCTTGAAAAAAGCGCCGGATGTCACCGTCTCGAGAGACGTTGGGCGCTTTTTCGACAGCCGCCGTACTCCGCCTTATTTTTTGCGTTTCATGCGCAGGGATAAATGCCCCAGCACAGGCGAACGCTCCGGCGTGGGGACGGTGAGGTTCCGATCGATCCGTTGTCCTTTCTCGGAAACGTCGAGCAGAGAGGATTTGGAGCGCTGCAGGAGCTGGCTGGGATAGACGCTGCGGTGCCCGACGATCATGAACGACGTGACGCTGACGACCGCGGCGAACGGCGCGGCCTGGCCGCCCAGCAGTTCGACGGCCATGATCGTCGATGCGAGCGGCGCGTTGGCGCTGCCCGCCAGAACGCCGACCAGTCCCCAGGAGGCGTAGGCGATCGTGTTCAGCCCGAAGAACGAGGCAAAGGCCGCGCCGGCCGACGCGCCGATGAAGAAGATCGGCGTCACCACGCCGCCGCTGCCGCCGCAGGAGAGCGTCAGTACGGTCATGAGGATCTTCCAGAGCCATGCCCACGGGGAGACGCGGCCGCCGTGAAGCACGGAGACCATGCCCGCCTCGCTGAGTCCGAAATAGGAATCGCCGACGCACCAGGTCAGAGCGAGGATCAAAGCGGAACCGATCACAGCCTTCGCGGTCAACGGCGCTTTCAGGTCATGAAACCATTTTTCGGAGAAGTTCATGATCTCGATGAAGCACAGGGAAACAAGGCCGAAGAAGACGCCGGCAGCTAAGGTCCAAAGGAAGTTCTGCGGCGAAAAGAGCGGCAGGTGCTCCGCCACAGGGAAAAACGAATATTTCAGTCCCAGCAGCAGCGCCGTGCGCCAGGCGACGACGCCGCTCAGGAACGAGGCGAACAGCACGTCGTAAAAGATCTGACCGATGTACAGGACTTCAAGCGCGAAGACCGCGCCGGCCACCGGCGTGCCGAACACGGCGGCAAAACCGGCGGAAACGCCGCAGACGACGAGCTTCTTTTTATCCAGATCGTTGAACTTCAGCAGCTTCGCCAGCGTCGAAGTCAGCCCGGCGGCGATCTGCGTGGCCGGGCCCTCCTTGCCCGCGGAGCCGCCGGCGGCGACCGTGACGATCGTAGTGATCATTTTCACCGGTACGACCTTGACGTCGATCTGCCCGGCCCGCTCGTGAACGGCCTCGACGACTTTTTCGGTACCGTGCCCGCTGGCGTCCGGGGCCAGATAATGAACCATCAGGGCGCTGGCGGCAAGCCCCAGCGGCAGGATGGCGTAATGCCAGATTCCCGTCAGTTTCCCCGCAACGCCGATGGAGAACTCGAGCAGCTCCACGAACAGGCTGACCGCGCCGCCGACGACAAGCCCCGACAGTACGGCCAACGCCGTCCATTTGATCACGGCGTAACACAAAACGAACTCTTCCAGAAAGATGCGGATGCCTCTGTTGTCTTTACCCACTCTTCATCCCCCACTTATTCGATCGCGCCGGCAGCAAGCGCCCGACGCAGGATGCAGAACGCCGCCAGGTCGTCGACACAGCGCGGCGGCACCAACAGCGAAAGCGGCACGAGCCGTCTCAGCCCCCGCGGCGGGTGCATGTTCCAGTACAGCCGGCGCGCTTCCAACGTCGTGTTCAGCTCTTCGACAAGCTCAACTTCAAAATGGCGCTCCAGTTCCTGTACAAAGCGCGCGTGTCCGGTGCCGTCGCCGCAAAAGACTTTGGCGATCTTTCCGTCTTCGGGGAGTTCCCCTTCGAGCAGCCATTCTTCGCAGCCTTTGCAGGAGCGAGCGGCTCTCAGGGCAAAATCCTCGAGTTCTTCCGCCGGAACGATCCCCGACGCCACGAGCGTGCCCTCAGCGCCGCCAAGCGCCCAGCCGAATTTCTGTCGTCCTGGATCGATGCCCAGATACATTTCAGCGATCCCCCGGTACCGTGCTGGCCCAGCGCGGATAGAGCCACAGCAGCCACTGCCCCGGATGTTCGCGGATCCAGGCGCTGATGCGGTCGTTGCACATTTTCAGACAGCTTTCTTCGTTTTCGCCGAACGCGGTTCTGGAGGGCTCCGCGAGCGCCGGCTCGAAAATCACCCGATGGGTAAAGCCGTCGGGGTTGCGCACGATATGCGTCGGCACCACGGCCGCGCCGAACTTCGCGGCCAGCCGGGCCACGCCCGTCGGCGTGCTGGCCGGCAGTCCCAGGAAGGGGACGACAAGCCCCTGATCCTTGGCGTCCTGATCGTGAAGAACGCACAGCACTTCGCCGTTTCGCAGGCAGCGGATCGCGCCTTTCAGGCCCTGCCCTTTCTGCACGTTCCGCGAACCGGCCAGCGAACGAAGCTTCATGAGCAGGGCGGTGATACGTTGATCGCGCTGATTCGCCGCGACGACGTTGAGCGGATATTTTTTCGACACGCAGATGTTGGCGATCTCCCAGTTGTCGAGATGCCCCAGCAACAGGATGACCCCGCGGCCGCGGGCGAGCGCCTGCCGAAGGTTTTCTTCGCCCTGCAAAGCGACATACCGTTCGACGGTCGCCGCGATCCTGGGAAGGCGCAGCGTTTCCGCCACGGCCCGGCCGATATTGCGGTAGGAACGCAGGACGATCTGCCGCGCCGGCGTGACGCCGACGCCCAGCGCGCGCACGCAGCGCGCTTCCGCCTTGTCGACTCTGCTTTTGCAGACCAGCCACATGACCTTTCCCAGCGCGTCTCCCAGCCGGACCGCTGTTTTGTGCGGCAGCCGGCAAAAAATCGCTTTGAGAGCGCAAATCAAGTACCAGTAAAAATTCTGCATGGATTCTCCTCTCTCTGCGGCCGTCGTGAGAACGCCGCTTCGCGCAGCGCGCCGCAAAAAAGGACCGGAAACTGCCTCCGGTCCTCGTGCGCCGACAAATTACTTTCTTCGGGCCTGGTTGGCGACGGCTTCCGCCGCGGCCTTCGCGGCTTCGGGATCGCCAAGATAACGGTGCGAAACGGGGCGCAGGTTCTCGTCCAGTTCGTAGAGCAGCGGGATCCCCGTGGGAATGTTGAGCCCGACGATTTCCTCGTCGCCGATGCCGTCCAGATATTTGACCAGCGCCCTGAGGCTGTTGCCGTGCGCCGCGACGATCAGCCGCCGCCCTGCCGCGATCTCCGGACAGATCACCTCGTTCCAATAGGGCAGAACGCGGGCGACCGTGTCTTTCAGGCATTCGGTCAAAGGCAGTTCGGCCGGGCTCAGATTCACGTACCGTGGGTCGTTGCCGGGATAGCGGGGATCGTCGCGCGTCAGAGGGGGCGGCGGCACGTCATAGCTGCGGCGCCAGATCTTGACCTGCGCCTCGCCCGCTTTTTCGGCCATTTCTGCCTTGTTGTATCCCTGCAAAGCGCCGTAATGGCGTTCGTTCAGACGCCAATCTTTGACGACCGGGATCCACATCTGGTCGAGCTCTTCCAGGGCGAGCCACAGCGTTTTGATGGCACGCTTGAGGCAGGACGTGTAGGCTTTGTCGAACACGAAGCCTTCTTCCCTCATGAGCCTCCCGGCGGAACGCGCCTCTTCGATCCCTTTCTCCGACAGCGGCACATCGGTCCACCCGGTGAAACGGTTCTCTCGGTTCCATTGACTCTCGCCGTGACGCAGGAGAATTATCTTATAAGTCATGATCGCAGCCTCCAGAGAGTAAAAATGTTCTGTGCCGATAGATGTATTTTAGCTGAAAAAACAGCCGGCGTCGAGGATTTTCTCCGCGACAAATGCCGCTTCGTCTCCTGCGGGAGAAACAGAAAAAGCCCGTCCTCTCCGGACGGGCTGAAAACACGAAACGCTTTTACTTGGAGTAGAACTCGACGACGATCTGCTCGTCGGCGATGTTGGGGATGTCCGCCCGTTCGGGCAGGCGAACGATCGTTCCCTTGCCGCCTTCGAGGGTCAGCCATGCGGGCTTGGAAACCGCTGCCGCCGCTTCGAGGTTCTGTTTGAGGACCACCATCTCGGCGCTGTTCTCGCGAACGGTGACAACATCACCGGGGTTGAGACGCACGCCGGGCATATCGACCTTGCGGCCATTCACGAGGAAATGACCGTGGCGAACAAGCTGACGGGCCTGAGGACGGGTGACGCAGTAGCCGAGACGATAGACTACGTTGTCGAAGCGGCTCTCGAGCAGGACCAGCATGTTGCTGCCGGTAACGCCATCCATCTTCTTGGCGGCGACGTAAACGGCGCGAAGCTGTTTCTCGCTCACACCGTAGGCAAGGCGGATCTTCTGCTTCTCCTGAAGCTGAAGCCCATAAATGGACTGCTTCGCACGACGACGAGGCGCTCCTCCGGGAGGCGTGGCCTTCTTGGCAAGCAGCTTATCGTACTTGGGGTTGCCGAATACGTTGGCACCGAGCCGACGAACGATCTTCCCCTTGGGAGTGACCTTTCTGTTGACATTCTTGGACATTGATTATGTTACTCCTTCGCACAAAAGAAATTGGACGGATATTTCTTTCCAGCAGCCTGTAAAACTTACTTCAAAGATCAGTTTCTGTCAAGGAGAGAATCGAGTTTCTTCAGTATTTTATCTATGAAAAACGCGCCTCGTTCTCTTTATCCCTCGACAGATCCTCTATTTCGCTGCCGGATCGCCGTTCTTGTACGCCAAGGGGATGTTCAGAACAGGTTTCTTGCCGAGCCGGGAAAGTTTGAAAGTGAAAATTCGGCTCTGTCCTTCGATCGGTTTGTCGTCCATATCGAGGACATCGATCCTGGCTTTGTGCGTGCCGCTGCCGATCGCAACGGCCTGATCGCGGTCGTCGGCATAAAGGATCTTCCCCTCCCTGGAATCGATCGAGACCTGAACGGCCTCCATCGACTCGATCACCTGGCCGTCCCCGGTATAGGCCGTGTTCTCGACAAGAAAATCATAGGCTTTGCCGCGATCGTAGCAATACCAGCCCAGCGCCGTAAAAATCAAAACAATCGCAAGGTTTACGAGGATTCTTTTCATCTTCATTTCGTGCCTCCGTCCGCATTCTGACCGCGGAACTGCGCGCGGGCAATCTCACGATCGGCGTGCCGTCTCCAGGCATGGAGCACCAGCGCCAGCGAAATGATGCCGTACGACACAAAGACGCGGAAAAATTCGCCGATCTGTGCGTCGCCGGTCAGATACTTGCCGGCCATCGGCGAGACGACGAACATCAGATGGAACAGGATCACGCCGACGAACACGTTGAGGATCGAAGCGCGGCTGACGCTCGCGCCGCCGACCAGCAGCGAGGCGATGGCGAACACGCCGGCCTGTTCGTGGCTGTTATAGGTGTTCATCGTACCGACGTTCTGCAGGAAGATGATCTGTCCGTAACAGGCCAGCACCGTCGAGATCACGATGGAAATAACGCGGGTGCGAAGCACGGGGATGCCCGCCGAATCGGCCACGGCCATATCCTGTCCGGTCGCGCGCATGTCCTGTCCCAGCTTGGTTTTGCGGAACCAGACGATGAACAGGCAGAAGAAGCCAATGACGACAAACGTCGCGACGGGGATCTGGATCCCAAGGATCTCAAGCGGGATCAAGTCGTCAAGGCAGCGGCGGATGTTGTCGAGGTTGATCGTGTTTCTGATCCCGTATCCTCTCGACAGCACCAGCTTGCTGTTCGTGATCGGCACGATGCTGCCGAATCCGTAAAGGACCGCCAGCTGGTACACGCCGTTCATGAAGAATCCCAGGATATACGACGTGACCATTTCGCGCCCGCGGGCCTTGTTCAGGACAACGCCGCAGATCCAGCCGAAAAAGATCGCCAGCGGCGTGGCGATGATCGCCGCGAGCACCATGCCGTTCAAACCGACAACGTTCCAGTCGCTGACGAAGATCAGCCCGAGCTGTCCCGCCATGGCTCCCAGGACCATGCCGAAGTTCAGCCCCATCCCCGCCATGATAGGAACGAGCAGCGAGAGGACGAGGAACGAGTTGCGCGACAGGCGGATCAGCATCTCCTGAACCAGATAATCGAGCGAGAACCGGGAAATGGGAATCGCAATGGCGCTCACGACGAGAAAGACAATGGGCACCGCGTTCCTGATAAGGAACATTTTGATTTTATTCGTATTGTTCATCAGGATCTCACCTTCGTCACACGAGTCAGAGCATACAGAATCATGCCATTCGACACAATAATACGAATGACTTCAGACATATCGGTCTGGATCATGCTGTTGATGACCGACGGCGTCATCGTCAGGATCCCCTGGAACAGGATCGTTCCCACGATCACGTTGACGATATTGGCTTTTTTCACGGACGCGCCGCCGATCAGGATCGCGGCCACGGCCGGAAACGCCATGTAGAAAGGCCCCATGTAGAGCTGAACGAAACCGAAGCACTGTTCGTACATGATGATGCCGATCGCGCCCAGCCATGTGGAAAGGATGACCGACAGCGTGCGCATCTTGTCGATGTTCACGCCGCTGGCACGGGCGTAATCGGGATTGGAACCGACGATGGTCATGGCCGTCCCCGTGCGGGTCCTCATGAAAAGGGACATCAGAGCGCAGAGCAGCAGGAAGAAGAGGAACATTCCCGTGGGAAACGCCAGGAACTCGTTGATGCGAAACGCGCCGATGCTGCTGATGGCGTTCTGCCAGAAAGCTTCGATGGAAATGGTCGTGCGCAGTCCCTTGCCGGCGTAGCCCCAGACCATGTTCGGGCTCTTGTAAGGCAATACCAGCCACATGATGCACATCAAAGCGACGGACGAAAAGCCCACGTAGGTGGCGATCATCATCTCGCTGCCTTTGACCTTGTTGAGCAGAAGCCCGTAGCACCAACCGAGGATCACGGCGATGGGCGTGGCGATCAGCATGGCGGTGAGGATGCCCGGCAGTCCGGTGACTTCGAGCTCAACGCTCGTCACGGCGCCCAGCAGCCCGGCGATAATGCCGAGCGGCAGACCGAAATTGAGGCCGCAGCCCGACTGGACCATCGGCACCATGGCCAGCACCATGACGCCGTTCATGCCGAAGCGCACCAAAGTGTCGTTGATCGACGCGTCGAGACGCACGCCGACAAAAGGCGCAAGCACGAACAACGAGAGCAGGAACAACGCGATGAGGATTCGCGGCCAGCCAACGTCCTCAATAAAATTCTTGATGTCTTTCATTGATTCGCAGCCTCCTCGCTGGTACCGAGCATCAGATAGCCAAACTCCTCCGAAGAAGCGGAAGCGGGCTTGATGCCGACAACCGTTCCCTTGTCGATAATCGCGATGCGGTCACAGATCGAACGCAGCTCTTCCAGTTCGGAAGAGATCATCACGATGGTCATGCCGAGTTCGCGGTTGTACTTCTTCAACGTATCGAGCACGACTTTTTTCGCGCCGACGTCGATGCCGCGCGTCGGTTCCGAAACGAAAAGCAGTCGGGGATGCGTCTCGAAAGCTTTGGCCAGGCAGATCTTCTGCTGATTTCCGCCGGAGAGCTCGCGCACGCGCTGTTTCGGGCTGACGCACTTGATCTCCAGCTCCTGAATGTACTTTCTGGCGCAATCCAAAATGGCGCTGTCGTCGCGAACCTTCACCAAACCGCCGCACGACGGTTTGAGAAAACGTTTCTGATTCTGCAACGACGTAAAGATGATATTCCACGCGATCGATTCGTCGAGCAGCAACCCGACGCCGCGGCGATCCTCGGAAACCGAGGAGATTCCCATCGACAAGGGCGAGGTCGGGTCGTTCAACTGTACGGCCTTGCTGTCGAATTCCACCGCCCCTCCGGACGCATAAAGTCCCATAATGCCGTTCGAGATGCCAAGTTTGCCCTGTCCGGCCAGACCGCCGATGCCGAAGATCTCGCCTTCCTTGATGTCGAGATTGACGTCGCGCACCGTTTCGCCGGGCATATCGACCCACAGATTACGAACCTTCAGGATCTCCCGCCCAAACTTGCGCTCTTCCGCGTCGCCCTGGGCCGCCTTTTCGATGTTGCGTCCCACCATGCTGCTGGCGATCTCGCGCACGGTCGTTTTCGACGGCTCCGTCGTCAGCACCACTTCTCCGTCGCGCAGGACGACGATGTCGTCGCAGACTTCCATGACCTCGCGCAGACGGTGCGAGATGAAGATGATGGCGATGCCGTTTTTGGCCAGCCGGCGCATCGAGTCGAGCAGGATCTCCGCTTCGCTCTCGGTCAAGACCGCCGTGGGCTCGTCGAGAACCAGAAGCTGCGTCTTGCTCTTGTCGATCTCGCGGGCGATTTCGGTAAACTCTTTGTGCCCGACGGGAAGTTCGGAAATGAGCGTCTCGCCGTCGAGCGAGAAATTCAGCTTTTTGATCGCCTCGGTCGCGCGAAGTTTCATGTCGGCGCGATTCAGCGTCTTCAGACGGTCGCCGAAAGCTTCAACCAAGGGATTGTAAACGAGGGACTCGCGATTGAGAACGATATTTTCCGTGACCGAAAAGCCGGGGATCAGCGAAAATTCCTGATGGACCATGCCGATGCCGGCTTCCAGCGCATCGTTCGGGCTGTGGAAATCGGCTTCCTTGCCGCTGATGTAGAATTTGCCCTCGTAGCCTCCCGTCTCGGCGATCACATTCATGCCGAAGAGAATGTTCATCAGCGTCGACTTCCCCGCGCCGTTCTCCCCCACCAGACCAAGGATCCGTCCCTTGGCCAGGCTGAATGAAATATTCTTAAGAACTCGATTCCCGAAATAGGCTTTGCCTATTTGTTCCACACGAAGCAAAGGTTCTCCTCCCATGGACGAGTACCTCCTTTACCAGATAAACCGCCGTTCCAAGCGGTCAGAAATTGATCTATTACCTTTGATACTATTTCTCAATTAAAAAACCGAACGCAAGAGCGCTGCGGGGGAGATTCACAAAGCGAGCTGCGCAGACCGCGCAGCAGTCGAGGGAGTTCTGAGCGACTGAACTCCCCCGCAGCGCCCCCGAAAACTATGCCAATACTTTCATCAAGAATTAGTATAAGTACCGGACGATCGCTTAAAAAAAAGAGCGGGGGGAGGTCGAAAATTACTCCCCCGCTCCTTTTTCTGCCTAGAGTTTCATGCGCTATTTCAGCTGCAGATACTTTTCGGGAACGACCTCGTCGGTCATGTTGAGATAGCCCTTGCCGAAAATATAAGTATCCTGATAGACAAGGATGTTGTTCTTCAGCTCGAGCCCGGTGTTGGCGTCCATATAGACGGTGCCGTTCCACTTTGCGCCCGGCGTGGCGCCGTTATAGGCGGCAAGGAGATCTTCGCGCTTGAAGTTGCGGCGGAAATTCTTGGGCGTCACATCCTTTTCGATGCAGGACTTGGCATATTCGCCAAGAGCAAGGGTCGTCGTAAACCCGTAGGAGTACGCCCACGTGCCCATGCGTCCGGCGCCGCCCTTGGCGACAACGGCGTCTTCCACTCTCTTCAAGATCGCGGGGAAATCGCCCGCCACGTCAGAGAGCTCGACGCCCAGCGCGCCGGGATAGCCCATCAGCGGAGAGGGAAGGTCGGCTTCAATGAAGAAACCCTTGCTCTCGGCGATCCTCTTCAACAGAGGCTCGGTCTCGGCGTCGTTGGTGCAGAAGAACGCGGTATTGGGGCCGTACTTGTCAAGCCACTGCGGAACGTGCTCGAGGATGAACTGCTGCGCGCCGGCCACGCCGACGTCGCTGGTGGGATCGGGAGCGCTCTCGAAGTGATATTTCATGCCCAAATCGTTGCACGTGGCTTCCATGATCTTGGCGCGGCGGGACATGAGCTCATAGCTCATATGACGCGGGAAGGAAATATGGACGAAATCGGTGCAGCCCAGCTTGTGGGCGGCGAGGATGATCAGATAACCACGGGCGATGCTGTCGGAGTGAATGATAAGATCTCCCGAAGGCGCGATGACGCCGGGATCCTCGTGGTTCTCGCCGGCAAACAGCAGGATGTCGGGCCGGGCTTCGCGAATACGGCGGAACGCCTCGGTCGTGCCGGGGATGGCCTGGTTGACGATGACGGCCTTCATCAACGGATCGTCGGCGAACGAAGCGATCTGGGAAATCGTCGTTTCCTGCTCGGTCATGAAGTTGTCAGGATAGGTGATGTGCTTGATCATGCCGCCGTTGGCGACGTCGCCGTAACGCTTGATCAGCTCTTCCGCGCCGCGGAGATCGTCTTCGGACTGAGAAACCGTGCCCGTGCAGACGCCGATGTGGAACTTCGCCGGCTCCGCCGCCATGGCGGACACGGCCCCCGCAAACAACACCGCGGTCAGCAAACCAACAACAAGCTTTTTCATTACTTATCCCCTCCACATACATAAATTTTAGCAAGAAGAAATTCGCCTTTTCTTACTTGCATAGGAAAAGTTTACACGAGGAAGGAAATACCGTCAATCACGAGTCAGTTGTAAAAAAACGAAAACTAAACGTTGAATTTACTGCTAAAAATTTATGACGGTGTAACATGGTCGGATATGCGCATCGCATCTCTCCCAGAGATAAAAGCTTACGTCGACTTATCCAAGACTTTTTGTCAAATATTAAGATAATAAATACACAGCTCTATTAAAAATAACAGCCATTTCAAATTTAATGCAATGAAAACAAAAGAAAGATTCCGCCGTGTCCCATACGCGGCAAGAACGCCGGACGCCCGCTCAAGGCCCTATTTTTTGCAAAAAAGGGCGAAGAAGCACGCTTCTCCGCCCCTCAAACATCGGCAAATATTTACTTCATGTCGAGATATTTTTCGGGAATGACCTCGCCGGTCATGTTGAGGTAGCCCTTGCCAAAGATGTAGGTATCTTGATAGACGAGGATGTTGTTCTTCAGCTCGAGGCCCGTGCTCGCATCCTTGTAGATCGTCCCGTTCCAGCTTGCGCCGGGAGTTTCCGCGTCGAAAGTTTTCAGAAGAGCGTCCATCTTGAAGTTGCGGCGGAAGTTTTTCGGCGTGACGTCCTTTTCGATGCAGCTCTTGGCGTACTCGCCCAGCGCCAAAGTGTTGGTGAATCCGTAAGAGTAAGCCCAGGTGCCCATGCGTCCGGAACCGCCCGCCTTGATCACGGCGTCCTCGACTCGCTTGAGGATCGCGGGGAAATCGCCCGCCACGTCGGAAAGTTCAACGCCCAGCGCGCCGGGGTAGCCCATCAGCGGCGAAGGCATGTCCGCTTCGATGAAATAGCCGCCTTTCCCCTCGGCGATCCTCTTCAGCAGGGGTTCGGTATGCGCATCGTTGGTGCAGAAAAAAGCCGCCATCGGGCCGTACTTCTCGATCCAATGCGGAACTTTCTCGAGGATGAACTGCTGCGCGCCGGCCACGCCGACGTCGCTGGTGGGATCGGGAGCCGTTTCGAAATGGTATTTCATGCCCAAGTCGTTGCAGGCGGCCTCCATGATCTTGGCGCGACGGGAGAGAAGCTCATAGCTCATGTGGCGGGGGAAGGAGATATGGACGAAATCGGTGCAGCCCAGCTTGTGGGCGGCGAGGATGATCAGATAGCCGCGGGCGAGATCTCCGGCGTGAGTGACAAGGTCGGACGTGGGAGAGATGACGCCGGGATCCTCGTGGTTCTGCCCGGCAAACAGCAGGATGTCGGGGCGCGTCTCGCGAATACGGCGGAACGCCTCGGTCGTGCCCGGGATGGCCTGGTTGACGATAACGGCCTTCATCAGCGGATCGTCGGCGAACGAAGCGATCTGGGAGATCGTCGTTTCCTGCTCGGTCATGAAGTTGTCGGGGTAGGTGATGTGCTTGATCATGCCGCCGTCGGCGACGTCGCCGTAACGTTTGATCAGCTCTTCCGCGCCGCGAAGATCGTCCTCGGTCTGAGAAACCGTGCCCGTGCAGACGCCGATGTGGAACTTCGCCGACTCCGCCGCCATGGCGGACACGGCCCCCGCAAACAACGCCGCAGCCAGCAGAGACGTAACGAACTTTTTCATTGTTATCTCCTCCGATACATAAATTTTAGCAAAAAAAAATCAATTCCACTTGCCGTTTAGACCTTACACAAATATTTCGGCATCGTCAATGACACTTTTATTGCAAACAAAACATGAACAAACATTAATTTACTATCCAGAAGCGCCGTCCTCGCGGGCACCGCACCGTCTGGACGGGCATAAACGCAGAAGGGCGCTCAGTTTTCACTGAGCGCCCTTCTTTAGAAAAACTCATGCAAAATCCATGCACGCTGTTTCCGAAACCATGAAGAATTAGTTGACCTGGTCTTTGAGGCCTTTGCCGGCGCGGAAAACGGGCACCTTCTTGGCGGGAATCTGGATCGTCTTCTTGGGATCCTGGGGATTGCGCCCCACGCGGGCGGCACGCTTGCGGACTTCGAATGTGCCGAAACCAACCAGCTGAACCCTGTCTCCCTTGGCAAGGGCCTTCTCGATCGCAGCGAAAGTAGCCGAAATCGCTTCGCCCGCCGCCTTCTTGCTCATTCCAGCATTTGCGGCAACTTCGTTGATCAGATCGTTCTTTGTCATTTTTCTCTGCCTCCTTAAATTATCAATACGAAAAGCCTGCATGAAAAGGACGCCTCATAATGAGACGCCCTTATTCTAAACGCAATGTCACTGAAAGGTCAAGCCTTTTCGTTGCTTCCATGGCTGGAACGCCAAAAAAGACGCAGCGGAACGCCGGCAAAATCTCCCGCTTCGCGGATTTTTCTTGACAGATGGTTCTCAAAGCTCTTCGTCACGATCGAAGTGTCGTTGACGAAGAAGATGAACGTCGGCGGTACCGCGGCGCTCTGCGTGCAGTAATAGATCCGCAGCCGGCGTCCCGTGCCGTCCGTCGGCAGACGGTCAAAAGCCAGCATGTCGCGGATAATGCGGTTCAATACCGTCGTGCTGAATCTGGATTGGCGGCGCTTGTGCACCCGGCTGACCAGATCGAGCAGCCGGTGCAGACGGCGCCCGGAAACGGCCGACGTAAAAAGCACCGGCGCATGGCTGACGAAGCGGAACTCCTCGCGGAGTTTCCCGTTCACTTCGTCGCCGGTCTCCGGCGTGTTCGACAGCAAGTCCCATTTGTTGACCACGAGGACGACGCCCTTGCCGCGGGCGAGGATCTCCCCCACCAGACGCTGATCCTGCTCCGTCGCCAGTTCCCGCGCGTCCATCACGAAGACGGCCACGTCGCACTGGTCGACCGCGTCCATGGCCCGCACCGTCGAATAAAACTCGATGTCGTCCTTGACCCGGCTTTTGCGGCGCAGACCGGCCGTATCGACAATGCGGAAGCGTTCTCCCTTATACTCGAGCACGGCGTCGATCGAATCGCGGGTCGTTCCCGGGATGTCGCTGACCAGCGACCGCCGGCTGCCCGTCAGCGCGTTGAGGATGCTCGACTTGCCCACGTTGGGACGGCCGACGAGCGCCACGTTGATGACGCCTTCTTCCGCCCCCTGCGCGTCTCCTTTATCGCCCAGCATCTGCACGATCTGGTCCAAAAGCTCGTCAACGCCGCGGTCATGAAGCGCGCTGACCCCGACGACTTTTTCGAAGCCAAGCGAGTAGGCTTCGACGACGTCGTCCTCGTGACTGAAGTCGTCTATTTTATTGACCGCGAGAATGACCATCGAAGAATGAGAACGAAGCACCTGCGCCACGTCTTTGTCCATCCAGGTGACGCCCTGACTGCCGTCGATCATGAAGATCACGACGTCGCTCTCTTCGATGGCCTGGAATATCTGATCTTTCATGCTCTCCATGATCGGGTCTTTGTCTTTCAGCAGCAGACCGCCGGTATCGACCACGTAAAAACTTTTATCCTGCCATTGCACGCAGCCATACAAACGGTCGCGCGTAACGCCCGGCATATCGTCGACGATAGCCCGGCGTTCGCCGATGATCCTGTTGAACAGCGATGACTTCCCTACGTTGGGACGTCCGACGATCGACACTATTGCCATTGCATAACTCCTTCATGCGAGCGGATTTTCCGTCAGTCCGAGCAAACTTCGACGCTGGGGAAACCTCGGCGGGAACTCCGGATGGTGAAATATTTTTCAAGATAACGCCGCAACGGCGCCATGCGCGCGGTAAAAACGGTCAGCGCCGCGCCGGCCGCATCGGACTGCATGGTCGTAAAACCGGCTTCGTCAAGTCCGAAGACAAAGTCGTCCTTCTCTTTCCAGCCTTTCGGCAGCTCCATTCTGACCAGGTGCGAATAGGGGGGAAAAGAGAAGGCGCTTCTTTCCGCCAATTCCTCCCGCCAGAAATAGCTCCAGCCGGCCTGAAGAGATTTGAGAACCGCCTGTCCGGGGCGGCGCGTCTGAAACAGGACTGTGCGCGTCCCCTGTCCCCGCCACAGGGATTCCTCGAACATGGAAAACGCGGAAAAGCGCGACGCATATTCGGGCTGACGAGCTTCGGCGTCCGCGTCCAGCCAGCCGATCAAAACGGGATGCAGCTCGTCAAGCAGGCTCAGCGCTCGCCGCGAGCCGAGCAAAAGCCCGCCTTTTTGCTTCAGTTCGGCAAGCCGGCGGCGCCCGTCGGTCAGGTTCGCAGGATTCTCGGCGTGCCACAGGCACACGGGACTGGCGCCCAAAAGATTCTGCGCCATCGGCCGAAGCGCTTCCAGACCGGGAGAGGTGCCCTGGAACATCCGCCCGCCGCACTGCGGACAGACTTCGGGAACGCCCGCCCTGGCGCCGCAGAGAGGACAGCGCATCTCGTCCCGCTCAAAAACCAT
This sequence comes from Pyramidobacter sp. CG50-2, assembly GCF_003612005.1. Classification (NCBI taxonomy): domain Bacteria; kingdom Thermotogati; phylum Synergistota; class Synergistia; order Synergistales; family Dethiosulfovibrionaceae; genus Pyramidobacter; species Pyramidobacter sp. CG50-2. Next base: position 58,807 of record NZ_RAWT01000007.1, on the reverse strand, counting down.
GGCGGCGCCGCAACGCGGGCACTGCACCGTTTGGCCGCAATCGGCGCACTGCAGTTCGCCGCTCACGCCGCGCCGGTCCAGAAGCCAAAAAACGACGCGCTTGTCGGCCGCATGCCGCAGCGTTTCCGTCACAAGCACGTCGGAAAGAGGCAGCGGGAACTGCACTCCCCTGAACGGAAGAAGCGAAGCGCCGTGGAGGTCAAGGATGCGCGCGACAGCCCGCGCCGGCGTTTTCCGCTCGGCCGGGCGGAAGTTTTTGAACACCCGCGACGACGGGATCCGCCCCCCCACGACAAGACAGCCGCCGGAGGCGCGGGCGCGGGCCGCGGCAAAGCTCTTCAGCGAGAACGGCGGACGTTTTTTGCTGCGCCAGGATGGATTCGCTTCTTCGTCGACGACGAACAGTTCCGGCGCGGCAAGCGGCGCAGCTGCCGCTCCCGGACCGCCGACGATCACGGCGTCGTCGCGGGACAGGGCCCGGCGCCAGCTCTTCGTCGCCGCCTGAGCGCCCGACGCCGGCCACAGGATCAGGCGGTCCTTTGGGATCGCGCCGACCAGACTTTTGTAAAATCTTTGCGCCTGCTCTCGTTCCGGAAAGAGCGCCAGCACGCCGCGACGGCAGGCGAGGATCTTTTCGCGATAGAGCCGCCAGCGCTCTTCAGCGTCGTAACGATAACAGAATTCAAATGAGAACGGGATTTTTTCGCTCTCTCCGTACGGCACGAAGGGCTCTCCCCGCCAAAACGACGCCGGCATCAGCAGCCGCAGGATTTCCGACGGCGAACACAAAAAGGCCCGGGCAATTTCACGTACGGCCTGCAGATAAGGACGGTTCAGCACCGGCTGCGCGTCGAAGACCCGCAGAACGTTTTTCAGCGGGATCGACGCCGCGGACTGCGTCCTTCCCGCCGCAAGGCCGACACGGACGCCTTGCCCCATGGGAACGAGCACTCGCGCGCCGGGCGGCACGTCGCGGTCTGTTTGATACGTCAGTTCATGCCACCATGGCCCGGGGATCAAAACCTGCAGTTGAAGCATGCTCCGAGCCCGAGACCGCTTTTATTTCCGACGGCCGTCGGCAGCTTCGGAACTTTTTTTCTCCGCGGCGCGCTCCAGATTCTTCTGTTCTTCTTCGAACGCCGCTTCCGACTCCAACTCGTTCTCGATGGCGTCGGGGATCGTTTCGGTCTGCAGCTGTACGCTGACGTTTCCATCTTCCATGTCGCACAGCGCCAAAGAGATGGCCTTTTCGCCGGGATGTTTCTCAAGGATCCCGTTGACACCCTTCACTTCGCTGATCTGACGCGCCCTCTGCGCGATGACCGCCGTGAGAAGATACTTGTTGTGCACGTTCACGTTGTCCATAATTTTATCCAGATTATGAAAATTCATTTTACCTCTCCTTAAAGAGCCTGACGGCGCTGCTCCACGAAACGGCACACGCGCTCCACCGCTTCGTCCAGGGAATCGTTGACCACCACGAAATCGTAGCGGTCCCGCTGTTTCATTTCTTCGACGGCGTTCCGAAGGCGAAGCCGCAGCTCGGCTTCGCCTTCGGTATGCCGCCCTCTGAGACGTTCTTCAAGGACTTCGATGGACGGCGGCACAACGAAAAGAGTCACGGCTTCGGGCATTTTTTTCTTGACCTGAAGCGCTCCCTGCACATCGATCTCCAGAAACATGTCCTTGCCTTCGTTCAAGACTTTTTCCACATCGCTTTTCAGAGTTCCGTAGCGGTGACGATGCACGTCGGCCCATTCCAGGAAGTCTCCCGCCGCGATATGCGCCGCAAAGTCGTCCGGCGTGATGAAACGATAGTCTACGCCGTCCCGTTCTCCCTCGCGCGGAGCACGGGTGGTACAGGAAACGGAATAGCTCAATCCGTCAAGCGCCTCGAAAACTCTGGCACGGATCGTGCCTTTTCCGGCGCCGCTGGGTCCGGAAAGGACAAACAGCGTGCCCTTTCTATTCTTCGTCATCGGCGCTGTCCCCTTCTGAAATACGGTTGACGATGGTTTCCGGCTGGATGGCCGAAAGCAGGACGTGGTTGCTGTCCGTCACGATGATCGCTCTTGTTTTGCGCCCTTTCGTGGCGTCGATCAGACGTCCGGCCGCGCGCGCCTCTTCCTTGAGCCTTTTGACGGGAGAAGAGGCGGGTTGTATGATCGCCACGATCCGTTCGGCCACGATCATATTGCCGAAGCCGACATGCACAAGCGTTCGCGCCATGGCCTACTCCACGTTCTGGATCTGCTCGCGGATGCGTTCGAGCAGCGCTTTGCCGTCCACCACAAGCCAGCGGAGCTCGGTGCTGGCCGACTTGGAGCCCATCGTGTTGATTTCCCGGTTCATCTCCTGCACCAGAAAATCCAGCTTGCGTCCCACCGGGCCGCCGCTTTTCAAAAGCGTGCGGAACTGGGACGTATGGCTGGACGAACGGGTCAATTCTTCGGAGATGTCCCACTTATCCGCCAGGATCACGAGTTCCTGGGCAAGACGCGCGGGATCCGCCTCATAGCCGAGCTGCGCGATCGTTTTCGTGATCTTGGCGCGATAGTCGTCGAAAAACTGCGGCGAGATGCTCTGCCACCGCGCGGCGATTTTTTCCAGAAGGCTGTCGTACTCTTCGAGATTCTGCATGATATCGCGCTCAAGCGCTTCGCCTTCGACCCCGCGCATTTTTATCAGGCCGTCCGCACACTGATCCAGCAGTTCGAACAACGCCGACTGGACTTCGCCGGAGGTTTTGTCCATCAGGGAAGAGGACTCGGTGACGCCGGGCAGACAGAACAGACTTGTCACCGCAGGCACCGGTCCGCCAAGCTCGCCCTGCAGTTCCTGAATCTCCCGGTAATAGTCCCGCAGGACGTCGCCGTTCAGGCGTTCGCGCATCAGCGCCGGCGCCCATCTGATCTCCGCGCGCGCCACGACTTTGCCGCGCGCCAGACGGCCGCGCAGGGCGTTTTGGATCAGCGGTTCAAAACTCGAGAGTTCCCGGTCGGCACGCACGGCGATTTCCAGATAACGGGAATTGACGCTGAAAAGTTCCACGGCAAGGGTTCCCCATGGAAAGTCTTGCCTGACGCGATGAAAACCTGTCATGCTGTAAAGCATTGTTTTTCTCCTTTCCTCAGCTGCGGCGCACGGCAAGCCAATCGAAGACTCCCCACAGGCTTTCGACGCCTTCGCCCGTCAGCGCGCTTAAGGCGCAGACCGGCAGTCCGTCATCCCTCAGCTGCGCTTTGATCCGTTCGACCCGAAAAAGTCCCGAACGATCGATCTTGTTCAGCACCACGGCCCTTGGGAGCGCGGCCGCGCCGATCTCGTCAAGAGTCTGCTGGATCACGTCGTACGTCGCCGTCACATCGGGATCGTTGGCGTCAAGCACCACAAGAAGCATATCCGCCTGGCAGGCTTCTTCCAAGGTCGTTCGGAAGGCGGCGATCAGTTCCGGCGGAAGCTCGCGGATGAATCCCACGGTATCGGCCATGAGGATGTTCCTCCCCGACGGCAGACGAACCGAACGGACCGTCGTATCCAGCGTCGCGAAGAGCTGATCGGCGGCGTAAAGTTTCTTGTCGCCGCTGAGACGTTTCAGCAGCGTGGTTTTGCCGCTGTTCGTGTAACCTACCAGAGCCACCGTGGGGATGCCGCTGCGGCGGCGCTGCTTCCGCTGTCCCTGGCGGCGCTTTTTCATCTCCTCCAGTTTGCGGGAAGCTTCGACGATGCGGGCCTGCAGCTTGCGGCGATGCCGTTCGAACTCGGTTTCGCCGGGGCCGCGCGTGCCGATTCCGGCTCCGGCGTTCGACATCTGCTTTCCCAATCCGCGGATGTGAGGCATCTCGTAACGGCACCGCGCCAGATCCACCTGGAGTTTGGCCTCGGCGGTCGAGGCGCGGCGTTCGAAGATCTTCATGATGACCAGCGCCCGGTCCCACACCTCGCAGTCGGTTTTCCGCCGCATGTTGCTCAGCTGGATCGGCGTCAACAGGTCGTTGCAGACGATCAGATCGGCTTCCGAGGCCTGGGTCAGGATTTTCAGCTCGTCCACCTTGCCGGCTCCCAGCAAAAAAGCGGGATCGGGGCGATCCCTTTTCTGCGTCGCCACGGCCACGACTTCTACGTCGAGGTTCGCCAGCAACAGGCGCAATTCTTCCAGAAGCAATTCCAGATCGTCGCGCAGCGGCAGTTCCAGGCCGGTGATCACCGCGCGGCGGCGCCCCTCCACGCGATTTTTAAAATCCGGGGGCAGCGACGTCAGCCAATGCTCTCCTTTTCCATACGTTCCAGTTCGTTCTGAAGAGTGACTCGTATCCGTTCACGCTCCTCTTTCAGCGAGCCCCGCTGTTCCTTGGGGAGTGGCATGATGGGTTTGCCAAAATGCGCTGTGATGGGATTTCGCTTGATTTTGGAGGAACCTACGGGCATGGCCTCATACGTCCCTTCGATATACAGCGGGATCACGGGGGCGTCCACGCTGGTCGCCAGCACGGCAACGCCTCCCTCAAGGGGTTTGAGGCGTCCGTCGAACGAGCGCGCGCCTTCGGGAAAAATCATCAGGCTTTCGCCGTTTTTCAGCAGGGAAAGAAATTTTTTCAACGCCAGCGCGGCGGCTTTCTCCGTGGTCCGGCTGACGGAGATCACGCCGAGATTGTTCATGAGCCAGGTGAAAAACGGGTTGATCTGAAAAAGTTCCTCCTTGCCGAGCGGGCGGAGCCGTCCCGGGAACACGCACCCCACCACGACAGGATCGAGATTGCTGACGTGATTTGCGGCGACGATCACGGGACGGTCAGCGGGAACAAGCTCTCTCCCGGTCACCTTCAAGCCGTTGTGGATTTTCAAAACGGCGAAGCACAGGTGCCTGGCAAGCCAGTACAGGAATGCCCTAAACATGGCACACCGCCCGTGCGATATCGGCGATCGCGTCCGCGACCTGTTCGGCGTTCATCGCGGACGAGTCAAGCAGCACGGCGCCGGGCGCCTGTTTCAGCGGCGCGATGCTTCGCTTGACGTCGGCTTCGTCCCGCTGGAGGATTTCATCGAGCAGCTTCCGATACTCGACCTTCACGCCGCGGGCCGCCAGCTCGTCGTGACGGCGCTGCGCGCGCACTTCAGCCTGAGCCGTCAAAAACACCTTGACCGGCGCATACGGAAAAACCACGGTGCCCATATCGCGTCCGTCGGCCACCAGACCGCCTTTCAGAGCCTGATCGCGCTGGAGCATCAGCAGTTTTTCGCGCACCGAGGGCAACGCCGAATAAAGCGAGGCGATCCTGTCGACCGCCGGCGTGCGGATCAGCGAAGATACGTCCGTGCCGTTGAGAAAAACGGAGGAAGCGCGGATCTCCACCGTTACGTCGAAAAGGGCTTTTCTAAGTTCCGGGCTCTCCTGCGCAGGGATCGCAAGGCTGTCGAGGTAATAAGCCAGCGCCCGATAGAGCGCTCCCGTGTCAAGATAACTGATGCCCAGTTTCGAGGCTACAAGCTTGGCTACCGTGCTTTTGCCGGCGCCCGCGGGGCCGTCGATGGCGATAACTCCCGTCCAGTTCACTGTCGCTTCCTCCTTAAACATCCGCTCTATACGATGCCGCCGTGCCGGATCATGCGGCGCAGCTGATCTGCGCTGTACTCACGGGCACAGCCGCTTTTCAAATGTCGCAGTTCCATACGGCCGATCCTGCGGCGGAACAGCACCTGCACTTTCAGCCCGGCGCTCTCGGCGATGAGACGGATCTCGCGCTTGACGCCTTCGTTCAGGACGAAGCGCAGCCACCGCCCTTCCGGCTCCCGTCGTAAAAAATCGACGCCGACGGGATGAAGCCTTTTCCCCGCGAAAATCGTTCCTTCCCGAAGCCGCCGCATTTCCCGTTCGTTCGGCACGCGGTCGAGCAGGACCTCGTATTCTTTCGTGATCCCCGCGCGGGGGTGGATCATCTCCTGCGAGAAATCCCCGTCGTTCGTCAGCATCAAAAGCCCCTCGCTCTGCAGATCCAGGCGCCCTACCGGGAACAGGCGGTAATAGTCGTATTCGCGCGGCAGCAGATCGAGGATCACGGGATAACTGCGGTCGCTCACCGCGCAGATATATCCGCGCGGCTTATGGAGGACCATGTAGATTTTTCTCTCCGGACGGACCTCCACGTCGTCGACCGTGACGATCTCTCCGTCGGGAACGTCGTAGCCCGGCGCGGTGACCTGATAACCTCCGCAAACGACGCGGCCGGCGAAGATAAACTCTTCGACCTTGCGTCTCGAACCGACTCCGCAGAGGGCCAGATATTTATTCAGTCTCATCTTCGGCGGCCTCGATTCCCGTTTCCGGAACCGTTGCCAGTTCCGCGGAAGGATCTTCCGGTTCCGGACGGTGCCGCTTCAGCTCCTCGAGTTCGTCGATCGTCGGCAGATCGGAGATGGCACCCAGCCCGAAGATCTCCAGGAATTTCGTCGTCGTGCGGTACAGAAGAGGCGAACCGGTGCTTTTGCGCCGTCCGGCAATGCGCGCCAGTCCGTAGCCAAGCAGCGTGTCGATGACGCGATCGCAGCGCACGCCGCGGATCGCCTCGATCTCGGAACGGGTCACCGGCTGGCTGTAGGCAATCACCGCCAGCGTCTCGAGAGACGCCCGCGTCAGTCTGACGCGTTCGCTCTCGTCGGCGGCGTGAAATTTGTCCATGGTCTCGCTCAGATCGCTGGCGGTCGTCATGAACCACTTCCCGCCGAGTTCGACGATCTCCAGGCCGTGCGAAAGGGCGTAACTTTCGCTCAACCGAGCCAGCACCTTGCGGACCGAGGCCGCCGGCTGGCCCGTCGCCAGCGAAATTTCCGGCACGGAAGCGCCGTCGGCCGCGACGAAGAGGATCGCCTCGATCTGCCGGATCAGAAGATTTTCAGGCTCTTCTTGCCGTGATAAAGACATCGCCAAACAGCTCCTTCTGCACCAGCGTCACAAAGTTCCTCCGCGACAGTTCCAGCAGCGCCAGCAGCGTTACCACCAGCGCGCCGCGTCCCGGCTCTTCCTTCAGCAGGGAACGCAGGGACAACCCCTCCGAAAAAGCGGTCAGACGCTCGAGCACGCGTTCCATGCGGTTTTCCACCTGCACTTCGTCGGGGATCTGCGCCGGCACTCCGTCGTCGTCCCAGTCGTCTTCGTCGGGCAGTTCGAGACTCGCGCTCCGACGACGGTCGAGCAGTTCGAGCCACTGCAGAGAAAGCGAATAAAGATCGCCGAGATCGAAAAACGGATCGAGCGCTTCCCCTTTGCGGAAACGGCGCCGGTCGGCTTTTTCCTTCAGATCGATCAGCCGCGAGACCGCCTCGCGGTAAGGACGATAACGCTCCAACAGGCTTTCGACATTTTCGGCATCGTCCAATACGGTTACTTCACCGTCGTCTTCATGGACTTCATCATATCGGGGCAGCAAAGACGAAGCCTTCTGCCGCACCAAATGCGCCGCCTGCGCTATGAATTCGGCCACCGAAGCGATCGGCAGCCCGCCGCTTCGGGCCAGATAGGCGCCGTATATGGAGATGACCTCGGCGACGCTGATCCGCGCAGCCTCGATCTGGCCCTGATCAATCATATGGCAGAGCAGATCGAGCGGGCCGGAGAACCCCTCGATTTCAAGCTGAAACATGGCGTTCGACGCTGCACCAGCGTTCCCGGCGGCGCTTGGCCCCGATCAGATCGAGGAAATAAACCGGCAGGCCCGTCTTCTGCGCCAAAGCTTTCGAAAAATACGACAGCGGCGGATTCTCCATCTCGCCATGGTCGCAGAGCATCACGCTCAGACCGGCGTCGACGGCTTCCAGGCACTCATGATAACGAAGGTCGGCCGTCGCATAAAGCACGGAACCGGTCCGCCCCAGATTCTTCCAAAGCTCGCCGCCCGAGCCGCCGCACAAAGCGACGCGATCCACCGCCGAGCCGCCGTCATAGAGGCGATAACCGGAGAGATCCCATTTCCGCGCAATTTCGCAGGCAATCTCCCCGGCCGGGGCGGAGCGGACGGAACCGACCGCTCCCATGCCAAAACCGCGCTCCGTCGCCGGAGGCTCGAGCGGCCTTGCGTCTCCAAGTCCGGCCAGCTGCGCCAGTTTCTCGTTCACGCCGCCGCGGGCGCTGTCGAAATTCGTATGGCAGGCGATGAGACAGACGCCGCTTTGAAACGCCGCCTCGACGGTCTTCGGGTCGCAGCGATCGCAGATCATATCTTCCTGCGGCGCGAACAGCAGCGGATGATGAGTGATCAAAAGCTCGCAGCCACGCCGCGCCGCCTCTCTGACGGCCTCTGCGGAAGGATCCAGCGCCACGGCGATCCTGGCGACAAGCGCGTCGTATCTGCCGAGTCGCAGGCCGCAACGATCCCAGCTTTCCGCAAGTTCGAAAGGAGCGAGATCATCGATCAGCGGGATCAGTTCCCGCACTTTCAACGCGCTCATTCACACCACTCTCTTCAGCAAGACTTCAAGGCGCCGGAGCACACTCCGCCGCCAGAGAACACACAGAATCAATTTCAGTCCCTTTTTAAGAACAATTTCCATGATTATACCACGACGCATGAAGAACAAATTTTTCATACTCGTTCCCGCGAAAAAGGCGAAGGTTCGTTCCTCTTTTTAAGTTAAGCTTTTAAGCCCCGAAGACACGCCGGACACGGATAAGGTCTTCCCCATCAAGGAGAAGACCTTATCCGTGTCCGCTATTTCAAGAAAAACGATCATGCTTTGTAATCAATTCCGGCAATTTTATCAAGCTTATAGAGACTGTGCACCGCATCGATGTAACGGACCGTTCCGCTTTTGGCGCGCATCACGAGGGAACTCGTGTAGATCCGTTCGCCCTCGTAACGGACGCCCTTCAAAAAGTCGCCGTCCGTGATGCCGGTGGCGGCAAAGAACACGTCGTCGCTGCGAACCAGGTCGTCGATCGTCAGTACTTTATTGAAGTCCATTCCGGCATCGAGCGCCTTCTGACGCTCTTCGTCGCTGCGCGCCCAAAGTTTGCCCTGCATGTTGCCGCCCATGGCCTTGATGGCGCAGGCCGTGATGACGGCCTCGGGGGTGCCGCCGATACCCATGAGCATGTCGGCGCCGCGCTCCAATTTACAGGTCAGCAGCGCGCCGGCGATATCGCCGTCGGTGATGAGCTTGATGCGGGCGCCGGCCGCGCGGATCTCTCCAATGAGTTTTTCATGGCGGGGACGGTCCAGCACGACCACCGTGATATCGCCCGTGGCCTTTTTGCGGGCTTCCGCGACGCGGCGGATATTTTCCGCCACCGGAGCTTCGATGTCGATGACGTCTTTCGCTTCAGGGCCGACGACCAGTTTGTTCATGTAAAAAACCGTCTTGGGATTGAACATCGTGCCGCGCGGCGCGCCGGCGACGACGCTGATCGCGCCGCTGATGCCGAGGGCCGTCAAACGCGTTCCGTCGATGGGATCCACCGCGATGTCCACTTCGGCGTTCTTGCCGGTGCCAAGGTGTTCGCCGTTGAACAGCATCGGCGCTTCGTCTTTTTCTCCTTCTCCGATCACCACGATGCCGTCCATGTCCACGGTGTTGAGCATGTAACGCATCGCGTTGACGGCGGCGCCGTCGGCGGCGTTTTTGTCGCCGCGTCCCATCAGGCGCCCGGCCGACATGGCGGCGGCCTCCGTGCCGCGGCAAAACTCAAGCGCTAAATTTCGATCGGGCAGACGCGTGGTGCCAAACAGACTTTTCACTACGGACCCCTCCCTCAAAGGATATCGTTGGATCTACTCAAAACGAGCAAAAATCTCGTCGACAAAACGGAAGTAATAATCGTTCGTAAAAAGCTGCGCCAATTCCGTTCGGTCGATTTTCCCCTTGATCAGTTCGTCGCCAGCCAGCAGGTCGAGGAAATGACCTTCGCCGTTCCATGTCTTCATGGCGTTGCGCTGCACGGCCAGATACGCGTCTTCGCGGCGCATGCGGTACTTTTCCACCAGCTGAAGAAGAACTCTTTGACTGTACACCAGCCCGCCGGTCAGCTCGAGGTTCTCCTGCAGGCGCTGCGGCGAAACGTCAAGACCGCGGACGACGCGCCCAAGCGTTTTCAGCATGTAGTGGGCCAGATGAAAAGCGTCGGGCCAGATGAGCCGTTCGGTGCTGGAGTGGCTGATGTCGCGTTCGTGCCAGAGGGCAACGTTTTCCTGCGCCACGATCGTGAAGGAGCGCAGCATGCGCGCCATACCGCAGATTTTCTCGCACTGGATGGGATTGCGCTTGTGAGGCATCGCCGACGAACCTTTTTGTTTCTTGCCGAACGGCTCGAGCGCCTCGCGCACTTCCGTGCGCTGCAGGTGGCGGATCTCGGTGGCGATCCGTTCCATCGCGGCGCCGAGGCTGGCCAGAGCGAACATGACGACGGCGTGCCGGTCTCTCTGAATGATCTGCGTCGAAACGAGATCCGGTTTCAACCCCAGTTCGGCGCAGACGGCAGCTTCGATATGAGGCGGGCAATGGGCGTAGGTGCCGACGGCGCCGGAAATCTTTCCGCAGGAGATTTCCTCTTTGGCACTTTCCAGACGTTTGCGGTCCCGCAGCAGTTCCGAATACCAGTTCAGTATCTTCAGGCCGAACGTGATCGGCTCGGCGTGAACGCCGTGGCTGCGCCCGACGGAAGGCGTGTATTTATACTTTTCCGCCTGTTCGAGCACGTCCTTCATGAAAACGTCGAGCTCGCGCATCACGACGTCCAGCGACTGCCGCAGGCGAAGGGCGCTCGCCGTGTCCTCCACGTCGCTGCTGGTCAGGCCGAGATGGATGTAACGGCCTTCCGGCCCCACATGGTCGGCTATGTTCGTGTCAAAGGCGATCATGTCGTGCTGAACTTCGGCCTCGATCTTCAGGATCTCGTCGGCGTCGAAACCGCTGCGCTCGTCGATTTTCTTCATCGCTTCGGCCGGGATGACGCCGTCTTTCGCCCAGGCGTGGCAAACGGCCAGTTCGACGACTTCCCAGCTGCGATACTGATTCTCGAGAGACCAGATCTCTTTCATTTCTTTCGTCTCATACCGTGGGATCATGCTATACGAGCCTCCAATGAGTTAATTTTCCGGAGCCGCTTCTCCGAAAAGGGCTTCCACAAATTCTTCGGCGTCGAAGAGTTTCAGGTCTTCCGGCGCTTCGCCAAGACCGATGTAGCGAATGGGCAAACGCAGTTTGTCGGCGATCGAGAGGACGATCCCGCCTTTGGCCGTGTTGTCGTACTTGGCGAGGACGACGCCGGTCAGCCGTGCGGCCTCGTTGAAGACTTCCGCCTGCCGGAAAGCGTTCTGGCCGATAACCGAGTCGAGCACAAGAATGCTTTCCACGTGCTCTTTTCCGACTTCACGTTCGATCACCCGATAGATTTTTCCCAGTTCTTCCATGAGGTTGTGCTTGGACTGGAGTCTTCCCGCGGTATCCACGATCAAAACATCTGCCTTGGACGACCGCGCCGCCGTGATCGCGTCGAACACGACCGCGGCCGAATCGCTGCCCTGCTTCTGCGCGATCACGCGGATCCCGCTTTTTTCGCCCCAGACCTGCAGCTGCTCTATCGCTGCGGCCCGAAAGGTGTCCGCGGCGGCGACAATGACTTTCTTGCCCGATTCTTTATAAAGCCACGCCAATTTTCCCGTCGTGGTCGTTTTTCCGCTGCCGTTCACCCCGACCATCAAGATCACCGAGAGGCCGTTTTCGCCGCTTTGCAGCGGCGCGCCCATGCGCGGGATCCCGTCGAGGCGTTTTATCAGTTCGCTTTTGAAATGTCGGAGCAGCTCTTTTCCCTCACAGCGGCATCGTGCATGATACGCTCGCATTTCGTCAAGGAGCGTTTCCGTCGTCTCCAGCCCCACATCACCCGCGATCAGCACATCTTCGAGATCCATCCAAAAGTCTTCGTCGATCGCGCCGCCGAAGAGCCGCATGATGTTGGCGCTCCAGCGACAACGAACGCCGCCGAGTTTCTCTTTCAACTTGCCGAAAAAGGACATGGGCTAGCTTTTTTCCTCCTCAGAATCTGCCCGCGAAGGTGGCTCGGAGACAGATCTTTTCCTGTTGCCCGGGCGATGGGACCCGTGAGTCGAGGAACGGCGCGCCCACGCTCCTGAGCGGCGCGCCTCTGCCGGCACTCCGCCCCCCATGCTTCCCGCGGTCTGGGACTGCTGCCCGTCAGTTCTCCGCTCATCTCTGCGCTTCTGATCTTTAGAACCGGACGATCTTGAGGAAGGTTTTGCCTTGCCCCCTCGGAGAATATTTTTCTGTCCCGCTTTCTTCTGCTCCCAAACTGGCTCCTCTTTGCTCCTGGGATCTGTCTTGCCCTCTGTCGCAAAAACGCGGGTGTTCTTCCTGCGATGCCGGCGGCGCGCTTCTTCTGTATATTCCGCAGTGCCTTTCCCATTGCCCGCCGTTACGTCGGAAACGTTTACAACCGTCACCCGCGTTTCGTCGCGATCGTCTGATATTTTTTTTGTTCTGCTGTACTGAGGACAACTCTCACATCCCGAACAACCGCGCTCCTCACCGACGATCGGAGCGCCTCCCTCAAACGCCATCAGCGCTTGCCCTCTCTCGTCAAGGCCGTGTTCTTCGTTGCTCCACGGTTTGCCGGCGAGCAGCGTTTCCTTGAACTGTTGATACATCGTCACGGGGATGCTGACGTTTCCTTCAGGACCATGAATGCTGCAGGTCCGCGTCGCCAGATCGACGCCCGTCAAGATCCACGTTCCCTGTTCCGTCCTGATCTTGGCTCCGTGAGACGGCAGGCTCTTCCACAATTCATGATACGTGTTCTGTTCAAAGCTCATGCAGCACATAAGCCGTCCGCACAGCCCGGAGATCTTGGTCGGATTGAGAGCCAGATTCTGCTCCTTGACCATTTTGATGCCGATCGGCATAAAACGATGAAGCCAGTAGCTGCAGCAGCAGACACGGCCGCAGGCACCGATGCCCTTGACGACCTTGGATTCGTCTCTGACTCCGATCTGCCGCAGCTCGATGCGCGTACGGAATTCGCGGGCCAGATCCCGAACGTAAGCGCGAAAATCGACGCGCTGCTCGGAAGTGAAATACAGGAACAGTTTTTTGCGGTCGTTCATGTATTCCACGTCGACCAGTTTCATGTCAAGATCATGACGGCTCAATACCTGTCTGGCGGTGACAAGGACACGCTCTTCTTCGCCGCGGTTGTTCTTTTCTTTCTCCAAATCTTCCGTCTCGGCCCTATGCAGGAAGGTCACGTTCTGGAGCCCGGAATCGCTGCCCGACTGTCCCTCCTGACGATTGTCTATGGCCCGGTAAAGGGCTTCCTGGCGTTCCGTGATCTCCCCGGCGACGACGGCGATCTCCGTCCCCCGAGAACTTTCTACGAGCAGCTGCTCGCCTTTTTCAAAACGAATGCTGTTTTCGGCAACGATCAGCCCCAGGTAACGCGGTTTGCCGAAAATCGTCAAATACATGCTCAAAGGGATACTCCTCTCTCAAAAGAAGAAACAAAAGGTCTGTCCACATCGCTGCGGACAAGTGGGTGGCGAGCGCCGTCTCGGCAAGCTGACGCAACGCCCCGGCACGCGTCAACTCTCCGTTTTTGCAGAGCCACGACGCATAGCCATGCGCCATGGCGTACCATTTCTGTCCGTCGTTTTTCTCGTTTTCTTTCAGCCAGCGCAGCCATTCGGACTGGGAAGCCGGAGGCGTCAGAGGTTCGATTTTTTCTTCCACGGAGAATGATAACATCCACAGACGACTTCGCAAAGTAGAAAGGATGGTGCCGCGATCCATCATATACAGAAGATGTCCCTTGGACGGCGGTTCTTCGGTAATCTTGAGCAGACTGTTCACGGCTCCCGGGCTCATCTTTTCGGGAGCGTAAAACACCAGAAGCCGCACCGGCGCGACGACAGGCGAAAGCGACAGGTCGGCGCTTTTCGCGCGGCATTCGTCGACGGGCGCGGGCACATCTGGTTCTCCGGCCACCAACAGGTCGGGATGTTCCATGTCAACCCAGGCCCGACACGATGGGCACTGGCCGCAGGCGGAACCCGATTCGCACAGGATGCGGCGAGCCAGCGAAAGCATGACCTCCCGCTGCCAGGGCAGACGGATCTCGATGCCGATCGAGCCGGGGATCGATCCCCGAGCGATAAATTTCAGCAAATCACGCCAATGAACGTCGTTCTGCCAAAAGATTTCGCTCTGATTCATCTGACGCAACGCCTTTTCAATTCGGAGAAAATCGTCTCCTCAATCTCGTCCTCGCCCGCCCGGGCGTCGACTCTGAAAAATCTCGAGCCGTTCCTTTCGGCCAATTCCTTGAATCCGCAGGCGACGGTCTGATGGAATTTCAAGTCTTCGCCTTCGATCCTATCGCTTCCGCCGCGGCCGGCCATCCTCTTCCTCGCTTCTTCCACCGGGAGATCGAGCCAGACCGTCAGGTCGGGCTCGGGAATCCCGCACCACTTTATCAGGCTCTCCAGAATGTCTTCTTTCAGTCCGCGTCCCCAGCACTGATAGGCCCGGGTGGAGTCGTTATAGCGGTCACAGACGACCCATTCCCCTTGATCCAGAGCGGGTTGAATGACCTGCGCGACGTGTTCGCACCGGTCGGCCACAAAAAGCATGATCTCGGTCATCGGGTGCCGGAGCCGCCCGTTCAGCAGAAGAGCGCGCAGAATATCCCCGTGGGGCCAGTCTCCCGGTTCATGCGTCTCCGTCACTTTTTTGCCCTCGCGCCTCAAACGCGCCGCTAGGCGCCTGGCCTGTGTCGACTTGCCGGAGCCGTCGATCCCTTCTATCGTAATAAACATTTATGCCTCACTCCACCAGAATGAAATTTTTACTGGAATACGTGCGCTTCTAAAGTTATACTATAAGCTGCGAATATTTTACACGAATCAATCCATTGGGAGGCGATCCACGGTGAACCAGCTCGTCAGAGAACTCGAAAAGAAATACCGCGAAAGCTGCATGACGTTTTACCGCCATCTCCACGCTCATCCGGAGCTCAGTTACCACGAAGAGAAAACCGCAGCTTTCGTGTACGACATTTTGAAGAGCCTGCCGCTGGACGAAATTCGTCCGAACGTCGGCGGTCACGGCGTCGTCGCGCTTTTAAAGGGCGCACGGCCGGGGCCGTGCATCGCGCTCCGCGCCGACATGGACGCGCTGAGCATCCAAGAGAATACGAACTGTCCCTTCGCCTCGCAAACTCCCGGCGTGATGCACGCCTGCGGACACGACGCCCACACGGCGATCCTGTTGGGGACCGTCCACGTGCTCTGCGAGATGAAATCGCAGATCGCCGGTTCGCTGAAGTTCGTCTTCCAGCCCTCGGAGGAGATGACGCCGACAGGCGGCGCGCCGGGGATGATCCGCGACGGCGTTCTTGAAAATCCCGATGTCGACGCGATCATCGGCCTTCACGTCTGGCCGACGCTGGCGACGGGGACGATCGGCTTGCAGGCCGGCGCGGTGTCCGCCTCTTCCGATCATCTTCGCGCCACGATCCATGGCGTCGCCAGTCACGGGTCGATGCCCGACCTGGGCGTTGACGCCATCGTGGCGGCCTCGGCCGTCGTCATGGCGCTTCAGCCTATTATTTCACGAAACCTGTGTCCCCGCAATACCGCGGTCATCACCATCGGCACCATCAAAGGCGGCGACCGCTACAATATCGTCCCCGACCGCGTCGACCTCGACGGCACGGTGCGCAGCTTCGACGAGGCGGATCACAAAAAGCTGCCGCAGTGGATCGAGCGGGCAATCTCCAACACGGCCGCCGCGTACGGCTGCACGGCCGAGATCGACTATCAGAGGGGATTCCCGGCGACGATGAACCACGAACGGCTCGTGAGCATCGGCCGGGAAGTGATCCGCGACGTGCTGGGAGAAAAGGGCGTGCTGCCCGATCTTCCCGTGCCGCCGACGGGCGAGGATTTTTCGTTTTATACGCTGAAAGTTCCGGCCGCTTTCGCCTGGCTCGGCTGCCGCCCTGACGGCGTCAAGCCCGAAGACATGCCGGCGCTCCACAACGACCGTTTCCTTCCCGACCCCGCCTGTTTCCCCTATGGAATTCAGTACCTCGCTTCAATGACGCTGAAACTTCTCGACTCCGACCTGAAAGGACTCAAAAAATGACGTGCACGCTAACCGAAAACGATCGCATTCAGAAAATGATCGAACGCCGCCGCGATTTTCACCGCTATCCCGAGACCGGCTGGACGGAGTTCCGCACCACGGCCAAAGTCGCCGAAATCATGGATCGGCTTGGCTATACCTTGAGATTCGGAGGGGACTTCATGAGACCGGAAACGATCATGGGACGGGTGATCGACGTCGAAGCGCAGATGCGGCGCGCCGTCGATCAGGGGGCCGACCCCGTATGGGTGAAAAAAACGGGCGGCATCACCGGCCTCTGCGCCGAGCTGGACACGGGACGCGACGGCCCCGTCGTCGCCATGCGCTTCGACATCGATTGCGTGGATACCGACGAAGCCGCGGACGAAGGGCACCTTCCCGCCAGGGAAGGTTTCCGCTCCGTCAACAAGGGCTGGATGCACGCCTGCGGTCACGACGGGCACACCGCGATCGGCCTGGCGGTGGCCGAATACGTCTCCGAACACAAAGACTCCCTCAAAGGCAAGATCCGTTTTCTCTTTCAGCCGGCGGAAGAGGGCGTGCGCGGCGGCTACGCGATGACGCAGGCCGGCCTGCTGGACGACGCGGACTGGTTCATCGCGCTCCATCTCGGCCTCGGCGTGCCGACAGGAACGGTCTACGGCGGCACCTATGGTTTCCTCTGCACTACGAAAATCGACGTCGATTTCACCGGCAAGGGGGCCCACGCCGGCGGCGAACCCAATCAGGGGAAAAACGCGCTGCTGGCGGCCGCCTCGGCCGCGCTGAACCTCCACGCCATCGCCCCGCATCGCGACGGGCCGACGCGCATCAACGTCGGCGTGCTTCAGGCCGGCGAAGGGCGCAACGTCGTGCCTCCCAAGGCGTCCATGAAGATCGAGACGCGAGGCGCGACCGACGACATTCTCAAATATGTGTACGAGCGCGCTGTTCAAGTCATTCAGGGGGCCGCCGCCATGTACGACTGCACGGCGGAGATCTTCAAACGCGGCGAGGCGAACACCGCCGACAGCGATCGGGAGATCGTCGACATCATCTGCGACGCGGCCCGCGAGGTCAAGGGCGTCACGAAAGTCTTCCCCAAACAGCTGATGTCGGGAAGCGACGACGCCTGCTGGATGATGAAGCGCGTGCAGGATCGCGGCGGCAAAGCCACGTACGTCGGTCTGGGGGCGACCATCGCCGCGGGACACCACAACGACCATTTCGACTTCGACGAGGCCTGCCTGCCCATCGGCTGCGACGTCCTCTGCGGCGCTATCAGGCGTCTCTCCGGAAAATAAAGAAACGACAGAAAGCGGGGAATCTGCTTCGCCGCAAATTCCCCGCTTTCATCATGCTATCGTCCCGCCGCCAGCCGACGAACGATCCCTTCGTCGGCCGGACAGAAGTCGAAATCCAACAGACGCGCCGGCGCGACCCATCGCATCTCCCGATGCACGTTCAGCGTCGCCGTTCCGCTCTGAATCCGGGCCTTGAAAAAATTGAAATGGATCGTCCCATCCGGATAAGCATAGCTCAGATCGGCATAAAGCCCCTCCAGCTTGAGGCAGACGCCCAGCTCTTCGCGGCATTCGCGGATCAGACATTCTTCCATGGATTCTCCGGGTTCGCGCTTGCCGCCGGGAAACTCCCAGCGATCGGCGCAGTTCCCGCCGCCTTGCCGCTGGCAGATCAAAATTTTCCCTTTATCGCCGCAGATGATGGCAGCCGCCACGTCGATCATGGCATCTTTCCTCGCTTTCGCACGGTGGATTTTCTATCGTCATTTTCATTGTAACAGTCCTCCCGAATCGCGCAAGGCCGCCCGGCCGCTTTTGTGCGGTCGAGTTCGCCGCTCACGTCTTTCGCTGAAGAAGTGCTATAATGAGGCAATGTTCAGCCGGAGCAGACTTTTGCCTCCTCCGGCCAATCTTTTGCATTTCCCGAAAGGAGTTCCATCATGTCCCTTTGTCCTTGTGGTTCACACCGTGAATTGGAAGAATGCTGCCGCCCCATTATCAAAGGCAGCCGCCGCGCCAAAACTGCCGTAGAATTGATGAAGGCCCGCTACGTGGCCTACACGACCGGCGACGTCGATTTTATCATTTCCAGCCATGATCCGGAAACACGGGAGAACGTCAGCAAGGAAGCGACCGAAGAATGGTCCCGTTCGGCGCGCTGGCTCGGCATCGAGATTCTCAGCACGGTTGGCGGCGGTCCGGACGATGACGACGGCGTCGTCGAATTCGTGGCCCATTTCGAACTTGAGGGCAAAAAAATAAACCACCACGAGAAATCGTACTTCAAAAAGATCAACGGGAACTGGTTCTTCGTGGACGGTCAGATCGTCCCCGAAACGTACGTCCGTTCGGCCCCGAAAGTGGGACGGAACGACCCGTGCCCCTGCGGAAGCGGAAAGAAATACAAGTTCTGCTGCGGCAAAAACCGTTAGGTCTTTCCATGGCTTCTCAAATCGGCTTCGACAACGAAAAATACCTGAAGGAGCAAACCGCGGCCATCGCGGAACGGGTCAGGCAAAACGGGCAAAAACTCTACCTTGAATTCGGCGGCAAGCTTATTTTCGACTATCACGCGGCGCGCTGCCTTCCCGGCTTCGATCCCAACGTGAAGATGCGCCTGCTGGAGAGTTTTCGCGACGAGGCGGAAGTCATCATCTGCCTCTATTCGGGAGACGTCGAGCGCAAAAAGATCCGCGCCGACTTCGGCACCACGTACGATTCCGAAGTCCTCCGCCTGATCGACGAATTCACGCAGCGCGGCCTGCACGTGGCCGGCGTGGTGATCACCCGTTTCGAAGGCCAGCCGACCGTCCAGAACTTCCGCCGGCGTCTGGAGAACCGCGGCATCGCCGTTTACACGCACTATGCCACCAAAGGCTATCCCACCGACGTGGACACCATCGTCAGCGAAGACGGGTACGGACGCAACGACTACATCCCCACCACCAAACCGATCGTCGTCGTCACCGCGCCGGGCCCCGGCAGCGGCAAACTGGCGACGTGCCTTTCACAGATCTATCACGATTACAAACGGGGCATCCATTCGGGCTATTCGAAATACGAGAGCTTCCCCGTCTGGAACCTGCCGCTCAAGCATCCGCTGAATCTGGCCTACGAGGCGGCGACCGCCGACCTCGGCGACGTCAATCTGATCGACCATTTTCATCTCGAAGCCTACGACCGAAAGACCGTGAACTACAATCGCGATCTGGAAGCCTTCCCCATCCTCCAGCGGATCCTCTGCCGTATCACCGGCGGCGACGCGGGCTACAAATCCCCCACGGATATGGGCGTCAACCGGATCGCCTGGGGGATCGTCGACGACGGCGCCGTGCGCGAAGCCTCCTGTCAGGAGATCATTCGCCGCTATTTCCGCACTTCCTGCGAGGTCGCGCTCGGTCAGGCGGACAAAAATTGCCTGCAGCGCATCAGCCTGATCATGAAAGAGCTGGATCTTCTCCCCGAATACCGCCGCGTGGTGATCCCGGCGCGGGAGGCCGTCAAGGAAGGCCAGGCGCGCGGCAAAGGCGACGGCGGCATCTTCACCGGAGCGGCCATCGAACTGGCCGACGGCGCGATCGTCACGGGAAAGAATTCTCCGCTGCTCCATTCCTCTTCCAGCGCCGTGCTGAACGCAGCCAAGATCCTCGCTCACATTCCCGACGATATCGACTTGCTGCCGCACAACATCCTCCAGTCCCTTTCGTACTTCAAGAAAGAGATTTTCGGCGAAAACAAGCTGGCCCTCGATCTCGAGGAAACCTTGCTCGCCCTCAGCATCAGCGCCACTTCCAACCCCGCCGCCGCCGCCGCGGTGGAACAGCTGCGCCATCTGAGGAACCGGGAATGTCACCTTTCGCACATCCCGACGCCGGGCGACGAGAGCGGTTTCCGCAAACTGGGCATGAATCTCACGAGTGATCCGTCTTTCTCGAGCAAAAGTCTTTTCGACGAGTAAAAGCCGACGGCGCGCCGTCGGCTTTTCTTTATGCTAAAATTGACTGAAACTGAACAGGAGCTTTCGAGTATCGGGAGGTGATCCTTTTGGCTTTCACGGCCAGAAAATCCTTTGTTGCGGCCGGCGCACTTTTTCTCGTCTGTTCTTCGCTCTCTGCGGCGTTCGCCGTCCCAGACGCCAGCGTCACGGCCACAACGGTTCCGCAGGCCCCGGCGCCGGCAGCGGAGGATCAGAACCATCGCCGCTCTTCCGCGGGGCCTGCGCAGCTTCCTCGCTTTAAGGGCGTCGGCAACGCCCACGGCAAAGTCGAGACGGGATTCGTGCGCGAAGAGAAGTCCCACGATCTTCTTGAGGACAAGGAGCAGCAGAGCGGGATCAAGTTTTCCCCGGGGATCCAAAAACTTGTCGATAACGCCGGCAAGACGATAAAGGACATCGACGAAGCGACTTTGAATGCCGTGCAGGCACCGCTCGGCCTTTTGGGAATCGAGGCCGAGAGCGCGAGAATTCGCCCTTCTCACGGCGGCGTCGGCCTGGGGATCTCGATAAAACTGGATAAAAAGAAAAAGCACGCGGAGAATGAAAACGAAGCCGCGCCGGCACGCCACGAGGAAAACGAACTCTACGAACTCCTCGCGCCTCAAAACGGCGGCACCCATTCTCCGTCCGGCTTTTAGAAAAGGAGACCATGCACATGTTCACTTCTACGATAGCGCCGTTGATCCTTTGTCTCTGTGCCCTGGCATTTTTCTGGCTGGGTTTTTCCTTTCGGCGCGCCGGCCGTCCGGGAAAAGCGGCGTTCGACTTCGTCTGCGGTTTCTCCCTGCTTATCGTGCTCTACTACATTATGACCGAATTTCGCTAAGCCAAGTGACAGAGGGATGCAGAGCAACATCTGCGTTCCTCTTTGATTTTTGCCGGGAGCCCCAACTTGTACTTTAGAGGGATCTGCTGTATCATTTCTTTTTTGAAAGACATCTTTCAGCGGCAGCAATCCGGCAAAGTAAG
Source organism: Pyramidobacter sp. CG50-2 (assembly GCF_003612005.1). NCBI lineage: Bacteria > Thermotogati > Synergistota > Synergistia > Synergistales > Dethiosulfovibrionaceae > Pyramidobacter > Pyramidobacter sp. CG50-2. Next base: position 37,693 of record NZ_RAWT01000007.1, on the reverse strand, counting down.
GAGCATTCTCATGTATTCAGTAGACAAAATCCGAAATTTGGCGATCGTGGCTCACATCGACCACGGCAAGACCACGCTGATCGACTCCATTTTCCGCGGCGCTCACACGTTCCGTGAAAACGCACAGATCGCGGAGCGCGTCATGGACAGCGGCGAACTCGAGCGCGAGCGCGGCATCACGATCACGTCCAAACATTGCACCGTCGAATGGAACGGATACCTGATCAACATCATCGACACGCCCGGGCACGCCGATTTTTCCGGCGAGGTAGAGCGCGTCCTCTCGATGGTCGACAGCGTTCTCCTTCTGGTCGACGCCAACGAAGGGCCGATGCCTCAGACGCGTTACGTCCTTTCCCGCGCGCTGGCCATGGGGCTGAAACCGATCGTTATCATCAACAAGGTGGATCGTCCCGCAGCGACGCCTTACCAAGCGCTCGAGAAGACTTTCGATCTGTTTCTCGAACTCGGCGCTACGGACGAGCAGGCCGATTTTCCCGTGCTTTACGGTTCGGGACTGGCCGGGTGGCTGGTGCGCGATCTCGAAAAGGATGCCCATGAAGGGATGGATGCCTTGTTTCAGACCATCGTCGACAGGGTTCCGCCGCCTCCCGCCACCGCCGACAAACCATTTCTCATGCAGGTCAGCACGCTGGCCTGGAACGATTATGTCGGACAGATCGCCTGCGGCCGCGTCGTCGCGGGGACGCTGCACAAGAACGACCCGTTCGTCCACAGCCGCACCAAATGGATCGACGAAAACGACCGCAAAAAAGGCTGGGAGACGGTTTCCTCCAATCAGGAGAAAGCCGTGCACCTCTGGGTCACGCGCGGCCTTGAACGCGTGGAGGTCGACGAAGTTTTCGCCGGCGACATCGTCTGGCTTTCCGGTCCCAAGTCGATCAGCATCGGCGATACGATGGCCTCCGAAGCGCTGAACGGCGAAACGCTCCACCCGCTCGACATCGAGGAGCCGACGGTTTCCATGTTCTTCCTCGTCAACAACAGCCCCTTTGCCGGACGCGACGGCACGCCGCTGACGCTGCGCCAGCTCAAGGGACGACTCGAGCGCGAGTGCCAGACGAACGTCGCCCTGAGAGTCGAAGATCTGGGGCGCCCCGACGGCCTGAAGGTTTCCGGACGCGGCGAGCTGCAGATGGCCATTCTGGTGGAACAGATGATCCGCGAAGGCTCGGAACTCTGCGTTTCCCGCCCCGAAGTCATCACCAAGACCGACGAGTCGGGGCATCTTCTCGAGCCGATCGAACAGCTGATCGTCGACGTCCCCAAAACGTACCAGGGCGTGGTCATCGAGAAACTGGCGGGGCGCAAGGCCGAAATGGTCAGCATGAACAATCTTTCCACGGGCATCGTCCGCATGGAATTCGACATTCCTACCCGCGGGCTGCTGGGGTACCGCAACACGTTCCTGACGGACACGCGCGGCCTCGGCATCATGTCTTCGCGTTTCCGCGGCTACGACCTGTGGCGCGGCGAAGTCGTCAGCCGCAACCGAGGCTCGATGGTCAGCATGGACACGGGGACCGCGACGAGCTATCAGCTGGAGAACCTTCAGGAGCGCGGCGTGCTCTTCATCAGTCCCGGCACGGAAGTCTACGCCGGCGAAGTGATCGGCGAACATTCCCGCCCCAACGACATTCCCTGCAACCCCACCAAGAGAAAAGCCCAGACGAACTACCGCTCGTCGACCAAGGAGATGGGGATCCACCTCGACGTTCCCCGCACAGTCGTTCTGGATCGTGCGCTGGAGTGGATCGCAGACGATGAGCTCGTGGAGGCTACGCCCAAGGAAGTGCGCATCCGCAAGACGATTCTCGATATGACCGAACGCAAGAAGGCTGGAAAGATCAAAAACGAAGCTTAGGAAGGAGCGATTATATGAACGCCACAGTCACGGTTTGGGGGGCTGGCACGTGGGGGACCGCGTTAGCGCAAAGCCTCGCCCGCAGCGGTCATGAGGTGTGCCTCTGGTGTTTCGTTGAAGAGCAGGCGCGCGCCATCAACGCAAACGGCTACAATCCTTCTTATCTCCAGGATTTCCAGCTTTCTCCGCTGATCCATGCCGCACACGCGCTGCAGGAAGCGGCAGAGTTCTCCGATTACTGGCTTTTCGTCACCCCCACGCAGTTCCTGCGCGCGACGCTGGAAAAGATCGTTCCTTTTTATACGCCGAAAGTCGAAATCGCCAATGCGGCCAAAGGCGTTGAGATACGTTCGTTAAAGCTTATAAGCCAGCTGATGGAAGAATTTTTCCCGGGAGCGGCCTACACGGCCCTTTCGGGACCAAGCCACGCGGAAGAAGTGATCCGCAACTTGCCGATGGCGCTCGTTTCCGCTTCGCTGAATCGGGAATCGGCGAGGCTCTGGCAAAAACTCCTCAACAGAGAGACGTTCCGCGTTTATACGAACCCGGACGTGACCGGCGTGGAAGTCGGCGGCGCCGTTAAAAACGTCGTCGCCATCGCCTCGGGGCTCCTTCACAGCTTGGAGATGGGCGACAACGCCACGGCGGCGATGGTCACGCGCGGCCTTTCGGAGATTACCCGTTTGGGAGTCGCGCTGGGCGGCCGTCCCCAGACTTTTTCCGGCCTCGCCGGCATAGGCGATTTGATGGTCACGGCTTACAGCCGTCATTCGCGCAACTTCCGTCTGGGCGAGATGATCGGCCGCGGAATGACGCTGAACGAGGCCGCGGCCGCGCTTGGACAGGTGGCCGAAGGCGCTTATACCGTGAAGGCCGTCAAGGAACTCGCGGAAAAGTTCTCCGTCGAAATGCCGATCTCTTCCGCAGTCCATGAAGTACTTTACGGGCACCTCGATCTTGAAGACGCCTTGCGGAATTTGCTGACTCGCGATCCCAAACCGGAATAGCCCATTTTTTAGCTTTACTCCATTTGACACAAAAGCTAACTCTTGCGCATATCAAAGACTTATTGTAAACTTTGGTCAATGACAAAAAAGCGAAGGAGGTGCAACAGAATGGCTGCGAAGGTTAATGTCGACGTCTGCGTCGGCTGCGGCGCGTGCGAAGGCGCTTGCCCCGTTGAGGCAATCACTCTTGAGGACGGCAAGTCCAAAGTCGATGAAGGCAAGTGCGTTGAGTGCGGTTCCTGCGTCAGCGCTTGCCCCGTTGAAGCAATCTCCCTGTAAGAAATATCGGGCCGTTCCCCAGCGGACGGCCTTATTTTTTTGCAAAAGAAGACCACCGGCATCGCCGGTGGTCTTCTTTTGCAATCAGAGGAGCCTCTCTCCCCTTTCGCTCCTGCAGGGTGGAAGGAGAGGCTCCGCAGAGACCATCTATTTTTTACCCTTCCGTCTGGCAAAAAGGGAGAGCGGCTTCTTCAAGAAAGCCAACTTTAAGGATCCCGTCGCCATATCTTCGGCAGGCAGGATCAGCGCGGAACTTTCCTCCGTTTCAAGGGACGCATTACCGTTTTCCGCCCCCGCAGGCACAAAAAGGTTCAGATTGACGTTGAATTTCCTTCCCAAGTCCCCCGCCAGCAAAAACAGCAGCCACGTTCCCGCGTAAAGAAGGACCAGCGAGGAATCCACGAGGATCGCCATGAGACAGAGAATGCCCAGCAGCACACGCAGCGCCAGAGGATTGACCTTTTTCCCCCTCAATTTCGCCAGGCCCAGCACCGCCAGGATTCCCAGCGCCAGACACTCGAACAAGCGTTTGATCATCGATCTCACCTCATTAAAATTTTTCTCAACCGGCACGTGAAAACGCCTTTGTTCCGACCGTAAAAATTATACCAGCATTCAACCCCAAAGGACAACTTTCCCGCACGAGCATCTCCAGACCACAGGCCGGCCCTCGCAAAATTTTGCGAGGGCCGGCCTGCCCTTTGCGTCAGCGCCGCAAAGCGTCGACGCGATCAAGTTTCTCCCAGCAGGGAAGAGGTTCGAGGTCGATACGCCCCATGTGCCCGTAGGCGGCCAGACGGCGATATTGCGGCGTGCGCAGCTCCAGATCGCGGATGATCGCCGCGGGACGGAAATCGAAGTTGGCGCGCACCAGCTCGGTCAGCTGTTCCTCGTTGAGTTTAGAAGTCCCGAAAGTCTCCACGCACACCGAAACGGGACGAGCCACGCCGATGGCGTAAGCCACCTGGATCTGACAACGCCTGGCCAGGCCGGCCGCGACGACGTTCTTGGCGGCGTAGCGGGCCATATACGCGCCCGAACGGTCCACTTTCGTCGGATCCTTGCCGGAGAAAGCGCCGCCGCCGTGAGGCACCATGCCGCCGTACGTGTCAACGATGATCTTGCGTCCCGTCAGCCCCGTGTCGGCCATCGGCCCCCCGAGGACGAAACGCCCCGTGGGATTGACGAGGACGCGAGGATTCTTCATCAATTCTTTGGGCATAACCGGTTCGATGACGTCCCGGGTGATCAAGTCGCGCAGCTCTTCCAGCGAAACCATGGGACTGTGCTGCGACGACACCACAATCGTGTCAGCCGCGACGGCAACGCCGTCGCGGTATTCCAGCGTGACCTGGGTCTTGCCGTCGGGACGCAGGCAATTCAGCGTACCGTCCTTGCGCACGGCCGTGAGACGGCGGGCCAGGCGCTGGGCCAGCGCAAACGGCATGGGGAGGAATTCGGGCGTCTCGTCGGTCGCGTAACCGATCATCATGCCCTGGTCGCCGGCGCCGATACGATCGATCTGGTCGTCGTCCATCTCCGACTCGCGGATTTCCATAGCTCTGTCAACGCCCATGGCGATGTCGCCGGACTGCTCGTCGATCTGCGTGAACACGGCGCAGGTCTCGCCGTCAAAACCGAATTTGGCACGGTTATAGCCTACGTCGAGCACCGCTTTGCGGGCGATGCCGGGAATGTCTACGTAGGCCTTCGTGGTGATCTCGCCGGCGACGATGATCGCCCCTGTGGCAACCAGCGTTTCGCAGGCCACACGGCTCATCGGGTCCTGCGCGAGGATCGCGTCGAGCACGCCGTCGGAAATCTGATCGGCCAGCTTGTCAGGATGCCCTTCGGTGACCGATTCCGAAGAGATAAGGATTTTTTCCGCCATTGCAGTACCTCCATAAAGTGAAATCGCCGTTCTCACGGGAGATAAAAAAGAGCCTCTCCGCGAGGAGAGACTCAAAAACAGCCGAGTGTGCTCCTCTCATCATCCGACCCGCAGCATTCTCGCTCCGGTCTCTGGTTTTGGCACCACACTCCCCGTACGGGCAGGTTGCCGGGCATCGTCGGGCCAGTCCCTCAGCCGCTCTTGATAAGAGTTTTACCGGTTCATTATACACAGCTCCATAAAGTTGTCAACCGAATAAAAGCGTACAAAAAGGGAGCCCGCGCCTCCTCGCAAGCTCCCTCACCTTGTTCCCGACGACGTAGGGCAGTACGCCCCCGGGGACGTCAAAAATTATTTGCAGACCATCTGCACAGCGCCGCGAAGAATCTCGATGCGGCTGCCGCCCGTTTCAATGACCAAAGTTTCCTCATCGGCCTCGAGCACCGTTCCCTTGACGCCGCCGATGGTCACGACGCGGTCGCCGGCCTTCACGCCCCGCTGCATCTCATCGTGCGCGCGCTTCCGTTTCTTTCCCGGGATCAGAATGAAGGCGTAATAGAAAAGGATCAGAACGCCGACATAGAGCAGCGTGTAGTACAGGCCCTTGCTTTCCATCGCGGGGCGGCCGTTTTATCTGCCGAGATAATCTTCGACGATGGAGACGAAAACCGCCGAACCTTTCCAGAACACGTCTTCGTCGACGTCGAAGTGGGGGTTGTGGTGCGGGCCGTCGGTGTGCTTTTCGTGGTTCGACGAGGACAGGAACATAAAAGCGCCGGGACGTTCCCTAAGGTAGAAGGCAAAATCCTCGCCGCCCATGTTCGGCGCTGGAATGGAAGTGACCACGCCGTCTCCTCCCAGCACCTTGACCGCCGCGCCGGCCGCCAACTTGGCCATTTCGTCGTCGTTCACCACCGGGGCCGCGCCCCAGATCATCTCGTACTTGCACTCGGCGCGGTACGACGTGGCGATGCCTGCGGCGATCTCGCCGATACGTTTGCCAAGATACTGACGCACCTCTTCTTCGAGCGCGCGCGTCGTCCCCTCGATCTCCACCTCGCCGGGAATGGCGTTGTAGGCGATGCCTCCATGGATCCGGCCGATGGTGACGACCGCCGCCTTGGTGGAAGGCACCTCGCGGGCGATGATCTCCTCCAGAGCCAGCACGATGTTGGACGCGACGACGATCGGATCGACGCCTTTCTCGGGCGTCGATCCGTGACAGCCCTTGCCCGTCACGTGCAGTATGAAATGGTCGTACGACGCCATGCAGCAACCGGGCGTCACGATCACCGTCCCCGCGGGGATATTCGGGTCGATGATGGTGCCGATATGCATGCCGAACACGGCGTCGACGTGGGGATTTTCCATCACGCCTTCCTTGAGCATGATCTGAGAGCCGGTGCAGGTCTCTTCGCCGGTCTGGAAGATCAGCTTGACCGTTCCCTTCAGGTCGGCTTTGTGCTCGTTCAGAACTTTGGCGGCGCCGAGAAGCATCGTGATGTGCGTGTCGTGGCCGCAGGCATGCATCCGTCCCTCGTGCCTGGAAGCGAAGGGCAGCCCCGTCGCCTCCGCGATAGGCAGACCATCCATATCGGCGCGCAGGGCCACGACCTTGCCGGGCTTGCCGCCTTCGATCAGGGCGACGACGCCGGAATCGAGCGCGTTCTTCTTGTAAGGGATCCCCATCGCGTCGAGTTCCGCGCACAGCAGCGCCTGAGTTTCGGGAAGATCCTCGCCCAGCTCGGGGATCTGATGGAACCGGCGTCTCAGCGCCACAAGATCGTTTTGAAGCGATTGGCATTTCTCCCACATATTCAAGAGCTCCTTTCAGTCCATGACATCCATGTGATAAAAGAGAGGGCGAAAGACGGCATCGTCCACGCCCTGACTCGATACAGAGGTTCGAATCTCACCTTTTTTGGATAGTTTCGATAAATCAGGCTTTCTTCTCCATCACGTAGAACGCGCGGGCGATGGCGATGCAGCCGAAGACCGCCGCGGGGATCGTAATGTAGGCCGGAGTTTTGACGAAGTAGATCAGCGCCAGAGGGATAGCGAGGCCGAAAACGGCGATCTTGGGATATTTGATCGCGAAGTTGCCGAAGGTACCGCCGAAGATCGCGCCGGCCGCGTACTTGACGAAAGCGTCGGAAACGACCTTGGGCAGCGCGGCGACGACGGACGCGCCGATGAACGCGGCCAGGAGGACGGCGATCAGATTGGTGACGATGGAGCCGCAGATGCCCAGCGTCGAGACCACTTCGGCCTGGAGCGTGCCGGACTCGGTGTGCGTGGCGTCGAGCGCCTGAGCGGCGCAGGGCACGCGCATGTTGCCGATGTTGCCGGAAAGGAACACGAGATAAGACCCGGAAAGGCCGATCACGGAATAATAGGAAATCGGTTCGACGAAATAGAACGCGCCGAAGGATGCGGCCACAAGCCCCCAGGCCTTCAGCACCACGTCGAGGCTGGGCCAGCAGTTATAAGCGCTGCACAGCCACAAAACGGGCAAAAAACTCATGGCGGCGGCGAGAAGATTCGTCGGCGTACCGATACGGATACAACCTTTTTTCCACTGAGCGTTCAGATCCATAGAAAAAACCTCCTTCATCCATCCTGGTTACATCATGACGACGTCGTGGATCACGGCGCACGCCATGCCGAAGAGCATGGCGATGCCGAGCGCGTATTCGGTGAGCTTGGGATGCTTCGGCACGACGCACTTCACCAGGAAGACCATCGCCACGGCTCCGGTCAGCGCGGCGAGCATGTTGCCCGTGCCGCGGCGGATCTCGTTGCTGCACAGATAGCCGAAGACGCCCAGAGAGGCCGCTCCGCCGATCGCGGCCAGCCATTTCGTGTCGCCGCCGCCCATTTTTTCGCGGAGTTTTTCCAGATAAGGAGCGAAGAGCCCGCTGACGAGGAGCCAACCGCAGCCGTTCAGGGCCATCGCGAACCAGGTCACGGCCATGACCTGCAGCGTGAAATTCTCCTTGCCCAGCCCGCTGCCGGCCGCCTCGGCCGCCAGAGTGGCCGCCGTCAGCTCGGTCGGAGCCGCGCCGATGATGGACAGACGCAGCCAGGCCATAGGCGAACCGATCGTCGCCATCAGACCGACCATGACGATGAAGACGCCGATGGCGGGACCGATGGCCGAGATCAGTCCGACGCGGAACGCCGTCTTGGTGATTTCGGGACTGATCTGCGCCTCGCGGGCCGTCCGCTTGGCCAGACGGGTGAACAGCAGCGACTGGACCAGCGACACCACGACGGTGACGGCGCAGAGGGCCCAGACCATGGGCTGGTTGCCAATTCTCATAACTTCCTGCAAAGACTCCATGAAAACCGTACCTCCTCGAAAATGATCGCCATAAGATGGACCAGAACAACGTTCCGGCCTTTTCGATAAAGCCCCGCGTCAGCTCTTCTCCTTCAGCGCTCACCGCCGACGTTGTTTTCATCATAAATATTTCTTTCACAAACATCAATGTTCTTAAAAGACAAAAAATAAGGATATTTTTTCATAGCGTCGATCTGAGTTCTTTTTTTATATCAGTTTTTCGAATTACAACAAATTAATACCGATAAAAATAGCCACAGGAGACTATTTTCATGCTCCTGTGGCTTATTTTGTATTCAAGAGACAAGATCGCACCGACATTTTACCATCATGCGGCCATGAGGATCGGCCGTTTCCGTTACGCCTTTTTGTGCATGCGGTACAGCTTCAAAGCGATCATCACGTTGAGTCGATCGCCGCTTTTGGACGGATCGATGCCGAGGAGATCGCAGATCTTCCGCCAACGGTACTTGAGCGTGTTATAGTGAACGTCCATCACCATGGCCGCGTCTTTCAAGTTCCAATTGCAGCTCACCGTCGTCTGAAGCGTATCCAGCAGCGTGGCACCGGCAGGCCGTTCATCGCTCAGGAGCGGCCCCAGATAACGCTCCATGAAGCTGCAGCCCTCGGAAGTACCGGCTACGCCATACAGCAGTTTATAGACCCCCATTTCCGACCACGATGCGATGACGTTGCCGCCCGTGCTGCGACGCAGAAGTTCAAGTCCCTGCTGGGCCTGGCGGTAACTTTCGGGACAGTCGAAGACGTTGTTGCACGGATCGCCCACGCCGACTGTCACCGTAAAACCGGTTTCGGTCTGGATCACCTTCATCATATCGACCAGCGTGCGCCGCAGCAGGTCGTTAAAGAATCCTCCCCCGTTTTCGTCGCCCGAAGGAAAGATAAAGACGATCGAGTCGCTCATCTCCGCATAGGGATATTTTCCGCCGTTAAGACGCGCCAGGAACGACCGGGCGATCGCGTAGATACGCGACTTGCTGTTTTCGATGGCGTTCACGCCCTGGCCGCCGGAAATGGCGCGGGTCAGGCAGCTCTTGTAGTTGTCGATATCGACGATGACCACGCGCTGAGGACCTTCAAGGTTCCAGTTGAAACTCTTGGCTCGATTCCAAGCCTCCTGCTCCATGCGGATGTTACGGGTGATCAGGTCCTGCACGAATTCGTTGCGATAACGCGACTCCACCTGATGCCGAACCTCGCGGCGCTGAAAGTACAGGAGCAGCGCGCCTTTGGCCTGATTGATCGGGATCTCCGACCAGCGGTCTTTGAGTTTTTCGGCGTCGGCGTCGAAAATGAGGTGTCCCAAAAGCCGGCCGTTGAGCATCACGTCCTCGTGGGGGTAAAGATTCAGCACGTCCTTGAGCGGAAGCGTATCCAACGCCGCCAGCAGTTGCGGCGAATCGGAGAAAATGTACTTTCTGTCCGTCGCGAGATCCATGAAGGCCAGATCCACGTGCGTGAATTCGCAGAGCACCTGCATGATTTCCTCGATCTCCGCCGCCCGCACGCTGAGGCCGAAAAAGGTGTGGCGAACTTTTTCGGAGTATTTGAGCAGGCGCGCCTGGTCGTGAATGATCAGCGACTGCACCGGGTGAATGATGGCGGCAAAGGGGACGGAAATGGGAATGTCGATGATGGGAAATTTATGCTGGTCGGCCAGGTCGAGCACCGACTGGGGAACCTGTTTGATGTAGCGTTCGGTCTTGATGCCGATGCAGGTGGCCTGACGTTCGATCAGTTCGCGGACGAGCGCGAGCAGCTGTTCTTCCGTCTGAAAAGCGTAAGCCAGCGTGAGCACGCACTCACCGCCGCGGATCCATTTCCACGAGTCGGGGGCTTCGATAAAGGTCGTGGTGGAAATTTCCCGGTCGAGCCCACCAAATCCCGCCAGCACATGAAACCCCTTGAAAGACTCCAGGGCCAACGTTTCCCGCACAGTTGTCGTCATCGCTCAAGATCTCCTTATGCATTTCGAACTTGCGAACTTCATGCAAAGTATAGTACTATTATAGAGTTGAATTTTAAAGGTATCGTTTTCGCTCGTCATAAAGGGACGTCTGTTTTTGTTTTGCCGCCTTTGCGGCGGAAAAGCAGCGCGTCCTCTGCCGATAAGGACGAGTGTTTCAATTCTACATGAAAATTCTCTGAAGGCAAATTTGAGGAGGCTTCCCAGAAATTATGACTCTGCTCAAAAGTAAAATCCCGGCGTTTTTCGCGTTCGCCGCCGTTTGCCTTTGTCCCCCGGCGTGGGCGCTTTCGCAGAAGGAGTTCATGGATCTTTGTCTGAACGGCGACGCGCTGCAGGTCGCATCGGCCCTGAAAGACGAAGGGATCTCCGTCGGCAAAGCCGACGCCAAAGGCAACACGCCGCTGATGATGGCCGCCCAGGCCAAAGGCAAGGCCGCCGATCCCGACAAAATCAGGCTGCTCGTCAACGCCGGAAGCAACGTCAACGCCGCCAACAAAGAGAGGATGCGCGCGCTGGCCGCCGCCGCCCAGGACAGCGACAATCCCGAGATTATCGTCGCTCTGGCCGCGGCCGGAGCCGAGCTGGAAGAACGCGGCTCCCGCGGCTGGACGCCGCTCGGTCTCGCGGCGATGCGCAATCCCAATCCCGAGATCGCCGCGGCGCTGATCGACCTCGGCGCCGATCTCGCCGCCGCGGATAACTCCGGCGCCACCCCGTTCATGCTGGCCGCGCGGGCCGGCAACGCCTACGAAGTTCTGATCACGCTGCTTGACGAAGGCGCCGATCCCACCGTGACCGGCGCCAACAAAAAGACGGCCTGGAGTTACATAGAAAGCGGCAAAAAATACACTCCCGAACAATTGGCCACGCTCAAAGAGCGCACGCAGCAAAAGAATGCTCCCGCCCCCATGACGCCGGAACGCTTCGCCAAACTCTGCCGCCGCGGTCTGGCACGACGCGTCGGTCTTTACCTCGAGGCCCGCACCGACCCGAACGCTCCCGTCGACGGCCTGACGCCGCTGATGTGGGCCGCGCAGTACAACGCGCACCCCGACGTCGTCGGTGTTCTCATGAAGTGGGGGGCCCGCGAGAACGCCCGCGACGACCGCGGGCGCACCGCGCTGATCCTGGCCGCCTCGACGAACGGCAATCCGAAAGTCCTTTCCGAGCTTCTCGTTCACGGAGCCCGCGTCGATTACCGCGACGTCGACGGCAAGACCGCCTTCGATTACGCCCAGGCCAATCCGGCGTTCGCCGCCGAGGATCTGCTGCTCCTTTCCTCCATCGCCGCAAGCGTAAACGAAGCGGAAGAGCGCGGCATCCAGATCGGCGCCGAGCGTCAGAAAAGCGTCGGCGGCCCCGCGGACAATCCGCGGATCGTGCCGCTCTATAAAAAAATAGCCGACGAGCAGAACGAGATCCTTCGCCTCACGACAGCCGCCGTCGAGTTGCGGAAAAAAGCCGACCTCGCCGCCCAGACGGCCGAAAACGCCCAAAAACGGCTCCAGACCGGCCGCGAACTGTCGGAGCAGCAGAAAAGCCTGATCCAGCAGCTCACCGACAACCTCGCGGAACTCAAGGCCAGCCAGCGGCAAGAGCTGGAACTGAGCCGCGGGGACATCGACACGCTGACGGCGTTGTGGCAGAGCGAAATGCAGAAGAACCTCAAACTGATCGAAGAAAACAGGCTGGACTTCCAAAAGCGGAAAGGCGAAATCGACGCGCTCGCCGCTCGCCTGCAGGCCGCCGAAGCGCGATCGAACCGGTTGGCCGAAGAGAAAGCGGCCGCCGAAGCCGATTTCGGCAAAGAACGCGCCGAGGCGGAGAACAATTTGGCGGCGGTCAAGTCCCATCTCGAAGAAGCATACAGAAACGAAGTGGAGCGACTGAACGCCCAAATCCGCGTCGGCGAGGAAAAAAGCCACCAGGCCGTTCAATATCAAAGCGTGGCCCTGTCCCAGCACCGACAGGAAGTTATCGACCTGAAATCTCGCCAGGCTCGCCTGCTTGAAGAAAACGCCCTGAAATACGAACAGCAACTGGCCGAGCTTAAAAATCGGCACGCCAAAGAACTGCAAGAAGTTACGCTGCAAAACGAACAGAAGCTTGACGCGAAAATCCGGGAAACCGTCGCCACCATGGAAGAACGACAACGGAACGCGCTCCTCCAGGAACAGAGCCGTCACGCCGTGGCGCTGGGCGAGCGGCAAAAGCGCCTTGAAGAAGCCCACGAGGCTCAAATCTCGGCGTTGAGCCGCCAGAAAGACGAAGAACTCCACGAGAAAATGGAAGCTGCCCTGCAGGAGAACTCCGCCTTGAAAAAGCAGTTCGACGAGACGCTGGTCGTGCTGAACGCCAGCCTGCGGAAGGAACGCGAGATCTCCGCCGCTCTGGAAGCCGAGCTGAACTCGCAGAAAGACAAAGCCGCCCAAGATCTGGCCGAAGTTCAGGCCCGTCTGGACAGCCGTGAGAAACAGTTGCACGCCGAACTGAACGAGAAGCTGACAGCGCAGGACACTCAGCTCAAAGCCGCGTTCGAGATCGAAAAAGCCCGTCTGGAGACCGCTCATCGTCAGGAAATGTTCGATGCCGTTTCCAAGTTGGAAGCCCAGTATAACGATGAGCTGAACCGTCTTAGAAAGAGCCGCGGCGACGAATTGAACGAAAAAGTCTCCGCCCTGCAGCGCGCTTTCGACGTCGCGCAGGCCCAAAGCCGCGAGCTGTTGGACGCAACTCTGGCCGCCGCCGAGACTCAAAAGCGCGCGGAAGCGGAAAAAGAAGCCGCGGCGACCAAAGCCGGCATCGAACAGGGTCGGCAGGAAGCCAGCCGCCTTCTCGAGACGGCCTACGCCCAGTCGCTGCGTCAGGCGGAACTCCGGTACGACAAAATGCTCAAGGAACAGCAAACGCAGCAGCAGATCGAGTTCGCCACCTCCAGTGACGCCCTCAACGCCAAACACCGCCAAGAAATGGAACAGGCCGCCGCCCGGGCCGAGCGTGACGTAAAGAGCGTCCTGGCCCGCGCGGAACAGCAAAAGATGCAAGACGTGGCCGCGCTGCGCGCCGACTTTGCGCGGCGGCTGGCGGAGCGCGAGCGTGAGCTGGCGGCGCAGCGCGCTGCGGAGATCGAACAGGCACGGAACGCCGCCGCACGCGACGGCGAAAAACTGATCGCCGCGCTCAAGCAGGAATACGAAAAGCGCCTCGCGACCCTGCTGGCTCAGAAAGACGCCTTTCACGCCGCCGAGCTGAAAAAATTGGAAGCGATCCAGAAAGGCGCGCTCAGGGCCGCGGCAGAATCTCACCGCGAGCCCGAGCAGTCCGTGCTGGCCCAATCTGACCAGCCGCCGACCAAGACGAATTAGATTTCTCAAGCGCGGCGACAAAAGCCCCTGAAATCCGGCGCAGGCCGTTTCAGGGGCTTTTTCTCAAGGGACCGGCAGAGCGTTACTCTTTGAACCACTTGTCGCGCAGAGCCGCCAGCTCCCCGCTTTTGTCCATTTCCTCGATGATGCCGTTGACCGCGGCGCTCAGCGCCTCGTCCTGCTTGGGCATGGCGATGGCCTTGTCGGCGCCGGTGATCTGTTTGTTGAAAGCGACCGTGACTTTGCCGGCGAAATCCTTGGCCTGCACGTACTGCTTCGCCACGGGAATGTCCATCAGCGTCGCGGCGGCGCGCCCGAGCACGACCTCGCGCACGCAGTCGTCGAACTTCTGGAACGTCTTCACTTCCACGTTGCCGAGACTGCGCGCGAAATTCTCCTGCACCGTGCCGATCTGTACCGCCACGATCTTGCCGGCCAGTGCGTCGGTGTCTTGGGGCGGGTTTTCGATTCCAGTGACGAAAGCGCTGAGGGAGATCTCGTACGGAGCCGAGAAGTTGACGCGCTTGGCGCGCTCCGGCGTGGCCGACATGCCGGCGGCGACCAGATCGACCTTGCCCGACATCAGCGCCGGGATCAGCGAATCGAAAGGCATGTCGAGCCATTCGACCTTTTTGCCCAGTTTTTTGGCGACCGTCTCGGTCAGCTCGATGTCGAAGCCGACCAGCTCGCCTTTTTCGTTGCGCGATTCGTAAGGCGGATACGTGCTCTCGGTCGCGGCGACCAGCGTGTCCTTGTCCAGAGCCGAAGCCGCGAAAGCGGCGCTTGCAGCCAGCGTCAGCAGAGCGGAAAGTGCGGCGATGCGTTTGAACATTTTAGAAACAACCTCCTGAGTGACGACAGATTTTTGTCGGACTTTTTTCGTCCTTGCGACGTATATTATTACTATTCAGTTCATCTGTCAAGCGCTCATTAAAAAATAGTTTATTGATCTCGGCAATTCGATTTCTCCGTAGAAACGAGGTGGCTGTGCATGAACGAAAACGAGTTCGCCGCGCGCGTCGCCGCGCTCGGCGGCCAGCTTTACGTCGTCGGCGGCTGGGTACGCGACCGCCTGATCGGACGCCCCGCCGAGGACAAGGACTACGTCGTCTGCGGCCTCGACGCGCAAACGCTCAAGCGCGAATTCCAGGTCCGCTCCGTGGGGCGACAGTTTCCCGTTTATCTGCTGGAAGTCGGCGGCCGCCTCAGCGAAGTGGCGCTGGCGCGCACCGAGCGCAAGACCGGAACGGGCTATCGCGGTTTTGAAGCGCGCTTCAGCCCCGAGACGACCATCGAAGAAGACCTGTACCGCCGCGACACGCGCATGAACAGCATGGCCGTCCGCCTGCCCGGCGGCGAGCTGATCGACCCGTTCGGCGGGCGCGGCGACATCGAGAACAAAATCATCCGCGCCACGTCGGAACATTTCCGCGACGATCCGGTCCGCGCGCTGCGCGCCGCCCGCCAATCCGCCCAGCTGGGATTTTCCATCGATCCCGGCACGGTCGAACTGATGTCCGCCTGCCGCGGCGAACTGGCGCGGGAACCGGCCGAGCGCGTTTTCGCCGAGATGCGCAGGGCGCTCGCTTCCCCGCGGCCGGAACTTTTTTTCACCGCGCTGCGCGACGCCGGGATCCTCGACGCCGTTTTCCCCGAGCTGGCGGCGCTGATCGGCGTGAAACAGCCCATGAAATATCATCGCGGTCTTGACGCCTTCGAGCACAGTATGGAAGTTCTACGCCGCGCCGCCGCGCTGACGCCACGCGCGGCGACGCGCTTCGCCGCCCTCGTCCACGACCTCGGCAAGGGACCGACGCCGCGGCAGGAATGGCCGCATCACATCGGCCACGAGGCACGGGGGCTGGCCGCGCTGGAGCGGCTCGACCGCCGTATGACGCTGCCGCGGCCGTGGTATCGTTTCGCCCGCTTCATGATCGCCAATCACATGCGGCTCCCCCGCCTGCGCCGCCCCGGCGCCATCGTGGCGGTCATCGAGGAGATGCGGCGCGGCGGTTTCGACGCGGCGGAAGTCGCCGCCGTGATCCGCGCCGATCACGGTACACTGCCCGACTTTCTGCAGCGCTACGGTCGGTACGCCGCCGTTCTCGACGAAGAACGCGCCCGGCTGGCGCTCCCCGCCGATCTGCCGCCGCAGGCGCGCGGCCGGTGGCTGCGCATGCGTCTGGCCGAAGCTCTCGCCCGCCGCCTGCCGCCCGAAGGATAATACGGCGGCGCTCCGCCGCTCCGTTCAAGAGACGTTCCGCACGGAACGTCTGACAGTCTTCGCCGCCGTATCCCAAAGACGGGCGACTCCGACCGCGCAGCGCGGCCGCCCCCTATGGATGAAGCAGCTTCTTCAGGTACGTCTCATTCAATAAATGAGCCGTTTCGAAAACGCCGTTGTAAAAAACCGCATAGTTGTTGAAAACACATGGGACGTTTTTGGCTTTTTCCAAGGTGTCGACTGCGACCAGATTCAGAGGGATGTCGTTTTTATCGCAATACCTTCGCACTTGCTCGACGCAGTCCGGAATATACGGACATTGCGCCCCGTAGTAGATCGTCAGCGATTTATCGTCGATCCTCATCGCTTTTGCGTTTTCGGAAAAACGGGGTTTCCGTCCGTCAAAAGACAAAGCCAACAGCTCGTAATCATCTCCGGCGGTATCTGCCACCTCGAAACCATACTTGAGCAGGAATTTTTTTTCGGACAAATAGGGCTTTTTCTTTTTTGAACTCAGCGCGCACACGCCGGATTTCCCTTTTTCCTTTGCGTCAGCGATGCAATACTCGATGAGATCCCGCGCGTGTCCTTTGCCTTTGAACGAGCCGGCCACCCACAGGCAATAGACGTACATATAATTTTCTCCGCGCACGGGGACCCACGACGATTCCAGAGGCGCGTACTCGATGAACACCTTTCCCCGTTCATTGAGTTTACGAAAGACATGCCCTTCCTGGATACGCTCCTTGAGCCATTGTTTTTTGACCGACACGCCGTCCTGATGTTTTTTATCTGCGATTGCGCAGCACACATGCTCCGAGTCGAGGTTGCCGATCGTCAGATTCACATAGTTCCTGCCCATTTCCTTTTCTCCTTATGGCATCGCCCTCTTGACCGCCAAGGCCGCCGCACAACCATGACAACAACGGCGCTATAAGTCCATTGAATATTTGGATTTCTTAATGACAACCGACATAAAAGCGGCGAGAGAGCTGATCAAACCCGGCTGATCAGCCTTCGCCGCTTTTTCGGCACTTTCTTCGACGCGGGCTCAGCTTTTACGCCAGTATTTTTCCTCGCTGAGCGGGAACAGTTCGTCCGCCATGCGGCGGATGTCGCCGACCGCCCCGAAAAGTTCCCGCGCCGCCAGCAGCGCGTCGCGGAAATCGAGCAGCGCCTCCACGCGTTCGACACGCCGTTCGCCCGCCAGGGTGGCGGGCAGCTCCGACAGCGACAATTCCAGATCCTCTTCTTCGGCGCCTCGGTGCTGGGAGCCGAGCAGCTGTCGCCGGTGAGACCAGTCGATCCGGTCGGCCACGCAGCGGCACAGCGAGCCGAGAAAGGCGCGGCTTTCGTTCAGGCCGGTCAGCGGCGCCGCGCCGGCCGTGCAGAGTTTTTTCAGCGCCGCCGCGCAGCGCCGCGTCAGAGAGACCATCTCCAGCGTTTCCCTGACGGAACGGGAGCTGCGCGCTTCGCAGCGGTCGAGGCAGTCCAGCGCCAGTTCGTCGAGCACTTCGGCCTGATGGGCCGTCTGCAGCGAATTGGAAGGCTGATTCTCCTCGAAGGAACCGGCCGCGCTTTCCACCATGAAAAGGAACGCCTTGAGAAATTCAAGGAAGCTGCGCTGCAGCGGCGTGAGGTCGCGCCGCTCGAAAAAATCGGGACGAATCACTCTTTTCACCGCCCTTTCGGGTATAATGATGGGCGAACACGCCCTCCTTTTCGCGGAGTTCAACGGTACTTCAACGATTATAATCGAATCCGCGCGAAAAAAAAGACTTGAGCCGTTTTTCGGCAGTCTTGTCTGCCGCGCGTTTTTCTAACGAACAATTTTTGCGGAGGTTGAATCATGAGAGTCGCTACCTTTAACGTGAATTCGCTGCGCACCCGCCTGCCGATCCTCGAGTGCTGGCTGCCCGGCGCGGATGTGGACGTGCTGGCCCTGCAGGAGACGAAAGTGCAGGACGGCGAATTTCCCCTTGCCGAGGTGGAAAAGCTCGGCTACCGCGCCGCCTTCCGCGGCGAAAAATCCTACAACGGCGTCGCCATCCTCTCGAAGCAAGAGCCCGACGAGGTGGTCCACGGCTTCGCCGACGGCGCGTCGCCGCTCTGGGACACGCGCCTGATCGCCGCGCGCTTCGGGGATACGTGGATCCTCGATACCTACGTGCCGCAGGGCAAGGAGATCACCCACCCCGACTACGAAGCCAAAAAGGAATTTCTGCGCCGCACCGCCGCGCTGATCGCCGCGCACAAGGACGAAAAGCTGCTCTGGACCGGCGACCTCAACGTGGCCCCGACCGAGCTGGACGTGACCAATCCCGCCAACAAGAAGGATCACGTCTGTTTCGTCAAGGAGCTGCGCGACCTTTTCGCCCAGCTCTGCGCGCCGCTGGTCATCGACCTGCTGCGCGTCCACCACCCCGGCGAGGAGCTGTACTCGTTCTTCGATTACCGCGTCAAAAACGCGCTGGAACGCAACATCGGCTGGCGCATCGACCACATGCTCGCCACGCCGTCTCTGGCGAAACAAAGCCGGGCCTGCTGGATCGACGCGGAACCGCGCGGCTGGGAAAAGCCTTCGGACCACACGCCCATGCTGGCCGATTTCGCCGACTGACGACAGGGGAAACGCCATGAAATGGATGAGCGAACTGCTGATGCCCGTTTCGCGCGGGCGTTCCTCGAAACTGCACGACCTCGGCTTGGCCAAAATCGCGCAGGGCGGCTACGGCCTGTGGAACCCCAACGACGAAACGCTGATCCTGCTGCCGGAGGGGAAAATCCTCTTCCAGCGCACCGAGGACTTT
Source organism: Pyramidobacter sp. CG50-2 (assembly GCF_003612005.1). Taxonomy (NCBI): domain Bacteria; kingdom Thermotogati; phylum Synergistota; class Synergistia; order Synergistales; family Dethiosulfovibrionaceae; genus Pyramidobacter; species Pyramidobacter sp. CG50-2. The sequence goes on along the minus strand of NZ_RAWT01000007.1, from coordinate 18,899 downwards.
CTGCTTCGCAGCCTCGAAGCCTTCCGCCCGCAACGTCTTGACTGCGGGACCTCCGCTCGCGGCGCCCTTGACGCCGCCGTGCGTCTGATCAAACGCGCCGCCGACCTGCCGGTTCTCCTCGCCGAGCGCCGTGGGGACGAGCTCCGCCTGCTGGGACTTCACGGCGACTTCGAAGCCTCGCTCGAAATGGCCAACGACGCGCTGCGCGCTGTCGGCGGCGCCGTCTGCACGCTGGGCCTGCGCCTGCGCCGCGTCGACCGTCTGACGCCCGAAGGGCACCGCGTCGATTTGCTCTGCCGCTCCGAGGCGCCGCTTCGCGGCGAAGAAGGACTGGTCTGTCCCGACTGCGGCTGGATGGCCGCCTTCGACAGCCCCTGCCGCTTCGGCGGAGAGACGTCGGATGCCGCGCCGGAAGAGCTGCGCGAAGTGGCCACGCCGGGCTGCTCCACCGTCGAAAAATTGTGCGAATATCTCAAGATCGCGCCGTCGCGGATCGTCAAGTGCATGTTCTACGCCGTCGAGGGGCGCGGCCTGGCCGCCGTGATCCTGCGCGCCGACCGCCAGGTCTGTCTGGAAAAAGTCCGCGCCGCGTTCCAGGGCGCGTCCGTCCGCCCCGCCGAGCCGGACGAACTGGCCGCCGTCATGGGCGATTCGGCCGGCTATATGGGCCCGGTAGGGCTGCCCGCCTCGGTGGCACTGCTCGCCGACTTCAGCGCCGTCGGCGTCAAAAACGCCGTCGTCGGCGCCAACAAGCCCGGCTTTCATAAAACGGGCGCCTGCTGGGGCCGCGATTTCAAGACCGACTTCGTCGCCGACGTGACGCTGCTTCAGAAAGGCGATCACTGCCCCCACTGCGGTACGGCGCTGGAAAAGAGCGAACTGCGCCGCATCGCCGCCTTCCGCCCCGTCGATCCCGTCGGCCTCGCCGAACCGTCGCTGACCTTTTTCAACGGTTCCGCCAAAGCCCACGTCCCCACCTGGAGCGCCGAGATCGACCTGACGGCGCTGCTCTCGGCCGCAAGCGAAAACTCCGAACGCTGGCCCGGCGAGATCGCCCCGTTCGACGTCTACGTTTACTGGGAGGGCGACGAAGCGCCGGACGCGCTCGCGCCGCTGATCGACGCGCTTGAAAGCGCCGGGCTCCGCGTCGTCGGCGACGACCGCGGCGGCACGTTCGAAAATCGCCGGGCCGAAGCCGCGGCGATCCGCGCGCCGCAGACCGTCTGCCTCAAAAAGGGCGGGGACGGCTGGCTGCTCGACGTGACACGGAACGGCCGCAGCGAAACGTTCTCGCCCGCACAGTTTGCCGCGCAGCAGGAAACTTTTTCGGCCGCGGAGCGCCGTCCGTTCCGGACGTGATACAATGGGAACGACATAAAAAGGAGCGTGCTGAACATGAAACTCGATCTCAGAAAAAAGCGATTCCTCATTTCGATAGTCCTGCTGCTCTGCGGCGTGTTCGCCCTCTATCCCTATCTCGTCTCCAATCCCGGCCGCGACCTGCTCAAGAGCGTCTCGCGGCTGGACAAACCGTTGGCCGCTTCGGTGATGAGGTCCGTCTCCCTCGGCCAGGCGCTCGTTGAAAAGGGACGCGAGCAGGCCGCCGCCAGCGGCCATGAGCAGGCCATTGCCGTCCTGACGGAAAAAATCGGCGCCAACGTCGAGAACCTGAAAAAAGAGCTGCTCGCCATGCCGCCGCATTCCACGCAGCTGTCCCCGGGCGCCCGTACCGCTTACGAGACGCTGGAAGCGCAGCTGACGGACTTCATCGTCTCCCTGGCGGAAAGCGGGAAGTAGCCGTGCCCTTCGCGTTGACAAAAGAAAACGCCGCCCTCTTCGGACAGAGGGTAAACGCTGTGGTGCGCGGCTACATCGAGGCGCAGAACAGCATCTTCAAGTTCTCGTTTCTGAAAGCGCTGGGGTTGAAGCGCGTCGATCCCGCCATGGCGGCGGCGAAAGCCGGCGCGCTGAGGACCGAGGCGCAGTCCATGCTTGACGAAGTGCGCGAGCTCAAACTCGAGGCCGGAGATCCGCTGCACGAGTTCTTCATGACCATGCGCCCCTACCTGCGCAGTTTGCAGACCGCCATGACCTTCTTCATCGACCTCTGCGGTTCCATGAACGCCGCCCAAGCGGACAAACGTTCCCGTTATTGGAAAGAGCGCTACAAAAAGGACCTCGAAGAGCTTCAGCAGAAAGAGACCGATTATCTCGCGATCGGCAACGAGCTGAACCAGCGTTGGAAAAAGATCGCCGAAAAACAATGACCGCACAGAAAACGGGGCCGGCTTCCCATCAGGGGAGTCCGGTCCCGTTTTCTCTGCGAAGCTATTTTTGCTGCAGGCGGCGCGTGATCTCGTCGAACTCGCGGCGCACGCCCGAACTGTCGAAAGCTTGGATCTCCGGCAGCTGCATCGCCGCCAGCATGTCGAACAGCTGCATGCCCGACTGGATCACCGCGTTCATGTCGCTGATGTGCTGCACCGTCGCGTAGGTGTTGGCCGCCACCTCGCGGTCGCGTTCGATGCTGCGGATGCAGTTCTGCATGCTTGTCTTCTGGTTGTCCAGCAGTTTCAAATATTGTTCGGCCGCTTTCACCGTCATCTCGTTGGAGGCGGCGTTGCTGCGGAAGATCGCCTTCTGATCCGCCGAGAAATCGTTGCGGTCCAGCGCCGCACGGGCTTCCTTCAGGCTGGCGGCGGCGCCTTCGGAAATCTTCTTCACCTGCGGCCGCCATTCGCCGTCGATCTTGTTCACGAACCCGTACTGCGTGTCCAGCAGCACGTCGATCAGCGTCACGTACATGCCATAATATTTGCGGGCGATGGACGTGTCGTCCTTGTTCTGCGCCATAAGCTGCGTCAGCTGCGCCGTGACGCCCTTGACGTTCTCGAAGATCACGGCGTTGCGCAGCAGGCTGTCGCCGACCACCGACGAGAACAGCACGTCGGCCTGCGCGTCGGTCAGCTTCAGTCCCCAGCCGCGCAGCTCCGCCGCGATTGCGTCGCGGATCTGCGCCAGCTCGTCGCGTAGACGTTTGACGTCCTTCTCGGCCTCGGCGATCGTTTCATCGCAGTCCTTCACCGTCTTCACAAACGGATTGTAGGACTTCTGCGGCGCCCCGATACGCTTGTTCTTGTATTCCTCGATCCTCTGATACAGCCGGGGCAGACGCTCTTTGATCTCCTCGGAACGGTCCACCAACTTGAGCGTCTCCGAGGACAGCAGAATCCCCTGAGCCCGGCGCAGCAGCTTGGCAATCTTGGCGCCCGTCTTCTGCTGGTCGGCGCCCAGCCAGGAACTTTCCGGCAAACGTTTTTGCTTCTCGCGCAGGGTCGTAGCCTCGTCAAGAGTCCCCGTCAGATTTTCCCATTCCGACATCACCGCCTCCGGCAGCGCGGCGCAAGTCCGCTCCGCCATGACCGCGCCGGCCATCCACAGCAGCACGGCCATCCACAGCGCGCCCTTGAAAGCTTTCATCCCTTCCGTACCCTCCTTGGATTCCCACGGGTGATCTTGTGTATCGCGCCCTTTTCATACAGGAAATCTGCGCTGATGTCAATGACGATTTGCACAATATCCTAAAGTCCACCGAAAAAAACGAGACGGGCCGACGCCAAAGTTCCCTTTGCTCCGCACCGAGCGAGGGGACGCGCTTTTCAGGCACGCTGGAGCCGCCCGTCGATCTGCCGCAACCGGCGGTACGAGAGGGCGCTGAGCACGAAGAAAATCAGCAGCCAGCCGGCCGCCGTGGCATGGGCGATGGCCGAGATGCCCAGCGACGGCACCAGCCAGAACGAGAGAATCACGCGTACGACGATCTGCAGCAGCGAGACGATCATCACGATGCGAAATTCGCCCAGCCCGCGAAAGAAACTCTGCATCACCACGTCGACGGCGCTGAGGGCGAGGTAAACCGCTTGAGGCCTCAGATAAAGGCTGCCTGCCTGGACAATCACCGGGTTGGAACCGCCGGGCACGAAAATCCCCATGATCGCCGCGGCGTTCAGAAACAGGAGCGTGCAGGCCACGGTCACGTACGCCAGATTCATCGCAAGCCCCGCTCGGAATCCGGCCCGCACGCGTTCCGCGTGCCCCGCCCCCACGTTCTGAGCGATGAACGTCGACTCGGCCGTGGAAATGCCCTCGTAGGGCATGACCACGATCGCCTCGATGCGCGTCGCCGCGTTGTAGCCAGCCACCACGTCGGCTCCCATCGGATTGACGCAGCCCTGCGTGAGGAAACGCCCCACGTAGACGATAATGGACTGCAGCGCCGCCGCCCAGCTGTAGCTGATCGTCTGCCCCAACGCCGCGCGGTCGACGGCACAGTCGCCGCGACGAAGCGCCAGCAACGGTTCGTAACGATAAACATAATAAATGCAGGCGGCCGAGGAAAACATCTGCGACAGCACGGTGGCCAGCGCCGAACCGCGCACGCCCAGCCCCAGCGCGCCGACGAAGAGCAGATTCATGGCGATGTGCAGCGCCGACGCCGCCGCCTGAAAGACGAACGGGATCTTCGAGTTGCCGATGCCGCGCAGCACCGAGGCGTAGTAATTGTACAAAAACGAGAAGATCAGGCCGGCGAAGACGATGTTCAGATAGGCCATCGTCTCGTCGTGCAGTTCCGCCGGCGCTTTCGTCCACATCAGAACGCCGCGCGCGCCGTACAGACACAGCGCCGTCAGCCCGAGCGTGAACAGCGCGCCGAAGATCAGCGCCGTGGACATGGCTCTTTTGAGTTTTTCCGTATCGCCGGAGCCGTAGATCTGAGCGATCAGCACGGAAACGCCGGTGCACCCGCCGGCCAGGAAGAACACGACGATAAACAGAATCGGCGTGGCCACGCTGACCGCCGCCAGCGAATGGCTGCCGAGAAAACGGCCGACGATGACCGCGTCGACCGTGATGTACAACTGGAGAAAAAAATTCCCCACCATGATGGGCAGCGCAAAGAGAAAAACAGGCCGGAAAACGCCGCCCGAGAGCATCCGATTCTTTGGCTCCGCGCCTTCCATCCGGCCGCCCCCGCAGGGACTCATCGTTCAGCGCCGGACCTGGCCGCTGCCGCGGATCTTGTACTTCGTGCTGGTCAGCTGCTCGATGCCCATGGGGCCGCGGGCGTGCAGCTTCTGCGTGCTGATGCCGATTTCCGCGCCCAGGCCGAAGACGCCGCCGTCGGTAAAGCGCGTTGAAGCGTTCACGTAGACCGCCGCCGCATCGACGCGATCGAGAAACTTTTCCGCCTCGGCGTAATCGGTCGTAAGGATGCTCTCGGAATGTCCCGTGCCCCAGCGAGCGATATGCGCCAGCGCTTCGTCGAGCGAATTCACGATCTTGACCGAGAGGATCAGATCGAGGTACTCCGTCGCCCAGTCCTCATCGGCGGCCGGCTCCATATCCGCAAAGATCTCACGGGCTGCGGCGTCGCCGCGCAGTTCCACGCCGTGAGCCACCAGCGCGTTGGCCACGGCCGGCAGAACCGTCGGCGCCGCGTCTTTGTGGATCAGCAGCGTCTCCATGGCGTTGCACGCCGAAGGCCGCTGCGTCTTGGCGTTGATGACGATCGGCACGCACATCTGCGGATCGGCGGAAGCGGCGATATACGTGTGGCACACGCCGTCGCCCGTCATGATGCAGGGCACGGAACAGTGCTCGCGCACGGCTTTTTTCAGACCGCGGCCGCCGCGCGGGATCAGCACGTCCAGATCGTCCAGCTGCATCAGCGCCGTCGTCGCCTCGTGGCCGGGCACGTCGAGCAGCTGGATGCAGCTTTCGGGCAGCCCCGCGGAGGAAACGGCCTCGATCAACGCGCTGACGATCACACGGCTGGAATCCATGGCTTCGCTCCCGCCGCGCAAAATCACCGCATTGCCCGACTTGAGGCAGAGCGCTGCCGTATCAGCGGTCACGTTGGGACGCGACTCGTAAATGACGCCGATCACGCCGAGCGGCACGCGCACTTGCGCAATCTTCAGCCCGTCGGAATTGACATAACCGCGCACCGTCTGACCGATCGGATCGGGCAACGCCGCCACTTCCTCGATGCCGACCGCCATGTCTTCTACGCGCTGCTCCGTGAGTTTCAGCCGCTCCAGCATCGCCTGGCCGAGGCCGTTTTCTTCTCCGCCGCGCATGTCGCGCCCGTTGGCCTCCAGGATGTCGTCCTTATGGGCGCGCAGCGCCGTCGCCATGGCCCGCAGCGCTTCGTTTTTCTTCGCCGAACTGGCCTGTGCCAGCACGGCCGCGGAAGCGCGGGCCTTCTTTCCCATTTCATGCAAAATCAACGATGCGTCCATGATTATCCCCCATCCCTCAGACATCGAGGTCTAAAGCACCGTCAGATTATCGCGGTGAATAGCCTCGTCGAAATCCTTCGCGCCCAGCAGCGTTTCGAATTCATCGCTGCGGTGCCCCATGATCTTTTTCAGATCCCGTGAATTGAAATTCGTCAGGCCGCGGGCGATCTCCTCCCCGTCCGGAGCCAACACCGCCAACAGACGGCCGGCCTCGAATTCGCCGTTGACGGCCGTGATGCCCTTGGCCAGCAGGCTGCCGCCCTGTTCCGTCAGCGCTTTAACGGCTCCCGCGTCGATCGTCACCGACTCGAAGGGACGGTTGGCCGCGATCCACTGCTTACGCGCGTGACGGTGCTCCATCGGCGGGATGAACAGCGTGCCCAGCACTTCGCCGTCGAGGATACGGTGCAGCACGTTCTCCGCCGCGCCGGAAGCGATCACCAGCGGGATGCCCGCCGGCAGCACCATGTCGGCGGCCGTGATCTTGGTGTACATGCCGCCGGAGGACATGCTGCTGCCCTTGCTGCCCGAGTTGTCGCGGATGCTCTGCGAAACGGTGCGCACCTCGTGGATCAGCCTGGCATCTTTGTGAACGCGAGGATCGGCATCGTAGAGCCCGTCGATGTCGGAAAGGATGATCAGCAGATCGGCGCCGGCGGCGCAGGCGACCAGGGCCGATAGCGTGTCGTTGTCGCCGAATTTGAGTTCGTCCACGGCGATCGTGTCGTTCTCGTTGATCACGGGAATCACGTTCATGTCGGCGAGAGCGTGCATGGTGTTGCACAGATTGAGATAGCGCGAACGGTCGTTGAAGCCGACGCGAGTCAGCAGGATCTGCGCGGTCGTGCAGCCGTACTCGGAGAAAAGTTTTTCGTACATCTGCATCAACAGCCCCTGCCCCACCGCCGCCAACGCTTGCTTGACCGGCAGGCTGGAAGGCTTTTCCGCGTAACCGAGGCGTCCCATGCCGGCGCCGACCGCTCCTGACGAAACGAGCAGCACGTCGGTACCGCGGTTGTGAAGGTCGGCCAAAGCGCGGCAAAGCCTGTCCATGCGCTGGATATTGATTTTCCCGTTACTGTGCGTGATGGTGCTCGTGCCGACCTTGACCACCACGCGGCGACATTTTTTCAGCTCGCTGCGATCCATCGAAACGCCCCCCTCTGTTGAAACGATTGTATTTCATTTCGATCCCGAAGCGTGTGGCTTATTGTACCACGAAAAACCGGCGCCCGACGTTCCCCGAAAGCGGCGCGATTTCAGCGCGCCAAAATCACGCCGCTTCGTAACTTTATCACTGACAAAACGGGGCCTTCCCTTTATACTTAATTCAGCGATAAAAAAAGCCCGGCTCGCAGCCGGGCAACTTCAGCGATTTACAGGAGGAAACAAAGAAATGACGCCGATTGTCCTTACCAATGAAAATTTTCAGAGCGAAGTCCTTCAAAGCAGCGAACCGGTGCTGGTCGATTTCTGGGCGCCGTGGTGCGCGCCCTGCCGCGCCTTTTCGCCCGTCCTCGACGAGATCGCCGCCGAAGCCTCGGGCTTCAAAGTCGGCAAGGTCAACGTGGACGAACAGCCCGAGCTGGCGACTTCGCTCCGCATTATGAGCATCCCCACGCTGATCTTGTTCAAAAACGGGGCTCCCGCCGGCCGCACCGTCGGCGTGCAGTCGAAGGAAAACGTGCTCGCCCTGCTCAAATAAGCGGCGCGAGAAACATGCCCCGAAAACGAGCGCAAGCGCCCGGCGGACCAGTCCGCCGGGCGCTTGCGCTCTGCAATGTTCCGATTCACTTTTTTGCCGTCAGCTGCGCCAGTTTGTCCGGCGCAACCAGTTCGATGCAGCCGCGGGAAAGCCGCGCCATGCCTTCGTCCTGGAAGTAGCGCAGCATCCTCGTCACCACCTCGCGGGCCGTGCCCAGGTGGGCGGCGATCTTCTCGTGAGTGATCTTCAGCTTCCCCGTCCCTTCCAGCTCGCTTTCCTTCAGCAAAAATTCCGCCAGACGGGCGTCGAAACTTTTCCACAACACCTGTTCGACCAGCCAGAGGATATCGGACAGATGGGAAGCCGCGACCTCGCCGATGAAATTCGCGAAGACCAGCGAACGCGCCACCAGACGCTTGCATGCCGCCGGCGGGATCACCCACAGCCGCGAGTTTTTTTCCGCCTCGACGCTGACGTCGAAACGAAGTCCCGGCACGGCGCAGGTGGCCGAAAACAGGCAGATGTCGCCGGGAACAAGGCGGTGCAGCGTCAGCTCGCGCCCTTCGGGCGAGAGGATAAAAGCGCGGATCTGCCCGTCCATGACGGCGATCAGGCCGTCGCAGTCCGCCGAACCGGTATGGAGCGGCACGCCGGCCTCGACGCCGCGGACGAGCGCCGCCGCTTCCAGCTCCGTGCGCTCGCTCGCCGTCAGCCGCTCCCAGAACGGGAAACAGTCTTTCAACTCGATAGGCTCCACCTTCCTTCGCCGTTGCTGCCGGACGGCTTTGAATTTTTACAAGAAAGCCGCCGAAGTTTTTCGGCGGTTTTCGTTTACTCGGAAACTGCAGCCAACTCCCGTTTGGCGCGGCGGCGCGGCGGGCGCGCGCTGAACGCGAGCGCGTCGCCGTCAAGAACGCAGTCCACCGTGGAGCCGTCGGGCACCTCGCCGGACAGGATCAGATCGGAGAGCGGGTCTTCGATCTTCGTCTGGATCAGGCGGCGCAGCGGCCGAGCCCCCTGATTCTGAGCCGCCGCAGCCCGGAGCAGGAACTCCCGCGCGTCCTTCGCCATGGAGAGGATGATGCCGTGCTCGCCGAGGCGCGAGCGCAAGTCGAACATCATGATGTCGAACACGCGCGCCATCTCTTCGGCGCTGAGCGGATGGAAGACGAGCTGCGCGTCGAGCCGGTTGAGGAATTCGGGACGGAAGAACTCCTTCACGGCGCCGAGCAGCGCCTCCGACTGTTTCTTCTTTTCCGCTTCCGCGGAGGCGGAAAAGCCGAACCCCGCTTTCGCCGTTTCGCGCACGCCGAGGTTGCTGGTCATGATGATGACGGTGTTCTTGAAGTCGACCGTGCGTCCGTGGGCGTCGGTGAGCCGTCCCTCTTCGAGGATCTGCAGCAGCAGGTTGAACACGTCGGGATTGGCCTTTTCGATCTCGTCGAACAGCACGACCGACCAGGGATGACGGCGCACGGCCTCGGTGAGGCGGCCTTCCTCGTCGTAGCCCACGTAGCCGGGCGGCGCGCCGATCAGCTTGGCGGCCTCGTGGCGCTCCATGTACTCGCTCATGTCGAAGGCCAGCAGCGCTTTTTCGCTGCCGAACAGCGCGCGCGCCAGGCAGCGGGCCAGTTCGGTCTTGCCGACGCCGCTGGGGCCGAGGAACAAAAAGCTGCCCACGGGACGGCGCGGGTCTTTCAGGCCGCTGCGCGAACGGCGCACGGCGCGGCAGAGCGCGCTCACCGCTTCGTCCTGACCGACCAGGCGCTGGTGGATCTCCGATTCGAGGCGCAACAGACGCTGGGCTTCGTGTTCGGTCAGGGTCTTGACGGGGATGCCGCTCCACTCGGAGAGCACGCCGGCGATCTCCTCCTCGTCGACGGTCAGCCCTTCGGGGATCTGCTGTCCGTCGAGGTCAAGGCGCACTTTCGCGCCCGCTTCGTCGATCAGGTCGATAGCCTTGTCGGGCAGGCTGCGGTCGGACAGATAGCGGCTGGACAGGCGCACGGCGGCTTCCAGCGCGCCTTCGGTGTAGTGTACGCTGTGATGTTTCTCGTAGCTTTCCTTCAATCCCTGCAGGATCGCCAGCGCCGCATCCTGATCGGGCTCGCCGACCGCCACGGGCTGGAAACGCCGTTCCAGCGCCGCGTCTTTTTCGATGTTCTTCGTGTACTCGTCGCGCGTCGTCGCGCCGATGACCTGAAACTCGCCGCGGGCCAGGCTGGGCTTGAGGATGTTGGCCGCGTCCAGCGAGCCTTCGGCGCTCCCCGCGCCGACGACGGTGTGCAGCTCGTCGATGAAAAGGATCACGTTTTTGGCGGCGGTCAGCTCGTCGACGATCTTCTTCATGCGGTCCTCGAACTCGCCGCGGTACTTGGTGCCGGCCACGATCGTCCCCATGGTCAGTTCCACGACGCGCTTGCCCTTGAGCAGCGAGGGTACGGCGCCTTTTTGGATTCTGTAGGCCAGTCCTTCCACGATCGCCGTCTTGCCCACGCCGGGATCGCCGACCAGCACGGGATTGTTCTTGCGGCGGCGGCAGAGGATCTGCATCATGCGGTGCGTCTCCTGCTCGCGGCCGATCAGCGGATCCAGTTCGCCTTTGGCGGCCTTGGCCGTCAGGTCGACGCAGTACTTGTCCAGCGTCGGCGTCTTGGCGTCCGCCGCCGGACGGCCGACGGCATTCTTTTCTTCATCGGCCGCTTCCTGGCGGCTGGACTGCGCGACCAGCTGTTTTTTCAGGCCGACGCGCAGATTTTCCGTGTCAAGCCCCAGTTCCGCCAGCGCATGACAGGCTGTGCACTCCGGCGCGGACAACACGCCGAGCAACAGATGTTCGGTGCCGACGTAACTCGAATGAAGTTCGCGGGCCAGATGGATCGCCGCGTTCAGCACCCCGCGGGCCCGATCCGACAGCGGCAGGTCGACGGGCTGCGCGTACGGCGCCGCCGGCGGCCTCAGCGCGAGGATCTCGCGCGCCACGTCCTCGGCGGCCAGTCCCGCATCTTTCAGGGCCAGCGCCGCCACCGACGACTCTTCGGCGATCAGGCCGATCATCAGATGTTCCGTGCCGATAAATGCGTGTCCAAGGCGCAGTGCCTCACGATGCGCGATCTGGATCACGCGTTTGCTTCGTTCCGTAAAAAATTGCCACAAGGCACTCCCCTCCTTGATTTCTCCGAACGATTTTCAAAACTTAGGCCAAATCGAGGCCGCAGAGCATTTTCTTGAGCATCTCGGCCGCCAGTAAACTTTTCTTGTAAGGCGACACGTCGAACATGTTGTCGCACAGTTCGCTGATATGGCGCAACGAAATTTCGATCAGCAGGCGCTCGCGGGCGTTGATCATGCCGCGAGCCTGGAGAGAACACAAGAGGCGTTTCGCGTCCGCCTCGGAAATGGAATCGCCGACGATCTTGACGATGTGCCGAGCGCGCTCTTCGGGCATGTCGTAGCTGATCTTCATGATGCGGATATAACCATGTCCGCCGCGCTGGCTTTCTACGATATAGCCGCGTTCGGGCGTGAAGCGGCTCCGCAGCACGTAATTGATCTGGCTGGGAACGCAGCCGAAGCGCTCCGCCACGTCTTTGCGGCGCAGCGAAACACGTTCGGCGTCGGCGGCGCGGTCCTGCTCTTCCTGTTCGAAAAGTTCGTTGATATAGCTTTCGATGACCTCAGTCAAACTGCTCATGTCAGGCTTCCTCCGTTCCATCCATCAGAACTGGAACGATTGTAGCTTATTGGTCAAATATAGTCAAGAACTGGTCAGATTTATTTCTGACCAACTTTATTTTCCGTGCCGCCGGCCAGACGCCTCAGGTTGGCGCGGTGACGCCACAGCGACAGCGCCGCCAGCACCAGCGCGAGGATCACGAAAGCGCGGTGAAGCCCGAAAAAGTAAAAAGATCCGGCGATGAACAGCAGCGCCGCCAACGAAGCCACGGAAACGTAACGCGTGGCTTTCATGATCAGGAACCAGAGAGCGCCGCCCAGCAGCACCGCCGCGCACGACGGCCACATCTGCACGAAAAACAGCGTGCCCAGCGTCGTGGCCACGCCCTTGCCGCCGTGAAATCCGAGCCAGACGGGATAGTTATGCCCGCACACGGCGGCGAAAGCCGCCGCCGCCACCGCCGCGTCGCTGCCGCCGAAAGCGCGGCACAGCATCACGACGGCGCCGCCCTTGAGCATGTCCGCGAGCGTCACGAGCACGGCCCATTTTTTCCCCATCACACGGCCCACGTTGGTGCCGCCGGTATTTCCCGAGCCGAACGTGCGGATGTCCTCGCCTCTTATGATCTTGACCGCGAGATACCCTGTGGGGAACGAGCCGAAAAGATAACCGATTGCCGCCCAAAGCGCCAGTTCCATGCTGTTTTTCTCCTCTTGATGTTTTTTTATCGGCGTTTCGCCCCCGGCGGAAGCGGACGCGCGGAAAACCGTGGGGTTCTTTATAAAATACGTTCCCGCAGCAGACCGCACTTCGTAAATTTCCGCCGGCTCAGTCCCGCGCTTTTTGTCGCCGCAGCGCAAACGCGTCGGCGATCTCCGCGCCGAGTCCTTTCGGACGGACAAAGATCGGATTGATGTCCAGCAGCTCGATGTCCGGCTCCGCACAGCCTATCTGCGACAGCGTGACGATCTGCTGCGCCAGCGCTTCCACGTCCATGGGCGTGCCGAACCATTCGCCGGAGATGAGCGGATACCCCTTGAGGCTTGCGATCATATCCATGGCCGTTTCCAGCGAAACCGGCGCCACGCGCAGCGAAATGTCTTTCATCAGACCGTAATAGGCGCCGCCCAGCGCTACGGCCACGACCGGTCCGAAGAGCGGGTCGCGCTTGATGCCGATCATGCACTCGATGCCGTCGGTGATCATCTTCTGAGCCACCACGCCCTGGATCTCCGCTCCGGCATGGACGCGGCTGGTGCGTTCGAGGATGCGGCCGTAGGCGTTGCGCAGCTCTTCCTCGGTACGCAGATTCAACGCTACGGCGCGGGCCTGCTGCTTGCTGGCAAAGGACGGCGAAACCACCTTCAACACCAGCGGGAAACCGATGCTGCGCGCCGTCTCCAGCACTTCCGCCACCGAAACGCAGAGACGGTGCCTGACCGTCTTCAGCCCGTAGGCTTCGACCAGCGCCACGGCGTCGCGCTCGCTCAGGCGCAGCGGGCAGCGTTCGAGGAACGGATGCCGCGCCGGCTTGCAGAGTTCGCTCATCGGGCGGATATCGCGGCCGATGCGCCAGAGGCTGGACAGGGCTTCGGCAACGCGGCGCGGGCTGCTGAACAGCGGCACGCCATCCGCGTTCATACGCCTTACCATGTCGTCGAGCGGACGCCAGCGGCTCAGGCAGCAGCAGGCCAGCGTCCTGCCGCCGCGGCGGTGCATCGTGCCCATGGCGCGGGCGAGACGCTCGCCCTGAGCGGCCGTCAGCGAACCGGTAATGACGAGGATCATGTCGCATTCGCCGCTGTCCTGCAGCGTGCGGAGGATCCGTCCCAGCATCCCCTCGCGGTTGATCGCCTGTTCTGACAGATCGGCGGGGTTGGCGGCGTTGGCCCATTGGGGCAGCAGAGCCTGGATCTTTTCTTTCAGCGCGGGCGAAAACTCGACCACGTCCAGCCCGGCTTCGCGGCACTGATCGCCCTGCATCATCGCCAGTCCTTCGGACAGCGCCAGCACCGCCACACGGTTGCCCTGCGGCGGCACCCCCAGCGAGGACAGCTTGCCGAGATCGACGATCTGCTGCGCGTCACGCAGCAGCACCACGCCGAACTGACCGGCCACCGACTCCCACATGATCGAGTCGGTCCAGGCCGCGTCGTCATGACGCCGCGCCAGACGGTCGCGAAACGCCTCGTTCACGCCGCTTCGCAGCAGCACCACCGGCAGCCGGCGCTCCGCCGCACGCGAGGCCATGGCGAGAAAGTCGCGTCCCCGCGTCAACGATTCGAAGCTGAGGATCAACAGCGTCGTCGTCGGATCGCCGATGGCCGCTTCCATGCAGCGCAGCAATTCGCCGTCGCTGTCGGCGCAGTTGCCGAGAGAAACGACGCGGCGAAAGCGGACGCCCGCCTCCACCGCCATGGCATAGAGCGAAAACGGCACCGTGCCGCCCTGAGCGATCAGCGTCACATGCCGTTCCTGCGGTTGACTGTCGGGCATTCGCACGGCCGCCGACCAGCACAGCGCCAGCCGCCGTTCCCAGTCGAAAAATCCCTGGCTGCCCGGCCCCAGCGCCCGGCCGCCGGCGGCTCGATATTCCCGCAGCAGCTGCCGCTCTTCTTCGCGCTCAAGACGCGGGCAGCCGATGATCACAAAACCGATCCGCCGCTCGAGGCATTGTTTCAACAGCGGCGCGCAGTTCGTGCAGCCCGGCGAGATCATGACCACGTTGATTTTTTCGTCGGGCCATTCGGCCGCCGCGGCGCTCTCGCGGCACACCGCGAAGAAATCCCCGCGCCCCAGGTCGCTCATCAGCGCCAGCGGGCGCAGATCGGTCCCCGTGCCGTCTCCGTCGCCGACGATCAACAGTCCGCGGTCCCACATAGCGATTCCTCCTTGCGTTCTTCATGACGTGAAGATTATATCCCATCGCCCAAATCCTGTGAAGTTTGCGCCGCCGCGGCGCCATCCGCGCCCGACGAATTAAAAAGAGCGCCCCGGCAAAACCGGAACGCTCTTTTTCGCTTGGACTGATGAAACCTTGGTTGAGGGAGAGATTACTTCTTGCCCTTCTTGGCAGCCTTGGGAGCGGGCTTCTTGGCAGCTTTCTTGGCGACGGTGGCGTCGACGGCCTCGCGCAGAAGCTTGCCGGCCTTGAACACAGGTACTTTCTTGGCGGGGATGTGGACAGTCTTGGAAGGATCCTGAGGATTGCGGCCCGTACGAGCGCTGCGCTGACGTACTTCGAAAGTGCCGAAGCCCACGATCTGGACCTTGCCCTGCTTCTGCAGCGTGTCCTTCACGCCTTCGAGCATGGCGGCCACCGCGTTGGCAGCGTCGACCTTCCGAAGATTCGTCTTTTCCCTTACGAACTCAACCAATTCAGCCTTTGTCATTTTTCAGACACCTCCACACAGGATTTGGTACTCAACGATGTGAGTATATCACAGCATTCGCGCCTGACAAGCCCCCCAACAGCGGATTTCTGCTGATTTCGCGTTCTGAAACGGGCTCCCTCATGGCTTGCGAAAGGGGCATAATACAAATTTTTGCAGTAAAAGCCATTTCTAAAAGCATATACGGCTCTTCCTGATACTGCAAAACGAGAAAATTTCTGCTATGATAAAGAACATCGAAAAAACTTCATTTTTTTTGCTTTTTCATGAAGGAGGACGGTTGCTCATGTATTCAATGGCTCACGTCGGGATCCGCGTGCAGGATCTTCATCGGTCGCTTCACTTCTATGTCGATGCCCTCGGCGGCATGAAGGACAAGGAGTTCCAAATGCCTTCGGGATCCCATCTGGTCTTCGTCAGGTTTGCGGACTTCGCCGTCGAGCTGATCTGCAAGCCCGGCGACGACCGCGTTCCGGGGCGCAACCACGTGGCGATTTCCGTGCCGTCCATGGAAGACGCCCTCCGGCGCCTCGGCAGCTGCGGCTTTGCCGCCGGCCCCGTCAGTCCTATGGGGGACCATGCCCGCAATTGCTTTCTCAACGGCCCCGACGGCGAGATCATCGAATTTTGTGAAGGGAGCCTGTAGCTGCTTATCCAACAAAGAATCCCTGTCCGCCAGACAGGGATTCCGTCATTCGCTCCGCCGCGTCATTGCCGGTTTTCGGCCCGCGTTTTTCCCATCTCTTCTTCGTAGTTCCGGATCAAACTGCCGACTGTCGTTTCCTCAGCTATCTTGTTCACCATGAAATTAAGATTCTGCCAGAAATGGGAAGAAGCGCAGACATGACCGCGCTGATGCGCCAACTCACATCCCTCAGGCGTGGTGCATTCGGGAAAAACGATCTGTTCGCCAGCAGCCCTCAGCACTTCGGCAACCGTGATCGTATCAGGGTCGCGAACCAATTCATAGCCGCCGCGGGCGCCCCTGTAACTGCGCAGGATCCCGGCGCGGCGCAGCTTGGATACCAGCTGCTCCAGATACGTGTCGGAAAGATTCTCGGCCTTGGCCACGTCGCTGACGCTGACCGGCAGCCCGCTCCGGGCCATTTCGGAGATAGCGATGACCGCGCGCAGTCCGTAATGAGCCCTTGTTGAAACTTTCATTGAAAAGAACCTCCGTCTCTGTCGGGTTCGACAAATTCCATCGGATAAAAATCCGTAACGTGCCTCTCGGACAAATTGAACATCTTTTATTTATACGTACAGTGTCGCTAAACTATATCACAAAAACGTCTGACAGTATAGACAGGAATTCAGTTGTCCTCTCAAATAGGCCGCCATCCCAAGTTTCGAAAAGATCGAACGATTTTTTCGAGCGCCGCGGTGCGAAGCACTGCATTTTCAACGATGCGCTTTGATTGAGAATAATATCATACTTTTTCTTGATTAAAAAGCCGAACGCAGGGGCGCGGCGAGGAAAATTCACAACGCACGCCGCGCAGCAGCCGAGATCGTCCCGAGCGGCTGAACTTCCTCACAGCGCCCAGCAAACCATGGTAATACTTCCTATGCAAGAATCAGTTTCGGATTACCGACACTTCAGCGAGATCGTTTAAGGAGCCCTGACCTACCATGAACAACTTCCCCGATGCCGCCCAGCAGCAGTTCATCAAGATGACTCAGTCGCCTCTGCGGCCTCTGATTCTCGGCTTGGCCATGCCAACCATCTGCAGCATGCTGATCACTTCCTTTTACAACATGGCCGACACGTTCTTCGTGGCCCGTATCGGCACCAGCGCCGCCGGCGCCGTCGGCGTGGTCTATTCGCTGATGGCGATCATTCAGGCGATCGGTTTCATGTTCGGCATGGGAGCCGGCAGCATCGCCTCGCGGCGTCTGGGCGAACGGAAAGACGACGAGGCCCGAACAGCCACCTCGTCGGCGTTTTTCGCCGCGCTCGCGTTCGGCCTGCTGGTCGCCGCCGGCGGGCTGATCTGGCTGGATCCTTTTATGAGGCTGCTCGGATCGACGGAGACCATTCTGCCCTTCGCGCGTCAATACGCCCGCTGGATCCTGATCGGCGCTCCGCTGATGACGACGTCTTTCGTGATGAATACCAATCTGCGTTCCGAAGGCAAGGCTTTCTTCGCCATGCTCGGCATCGTCACCGGCGGGCTGCTGAACGTGGTGCTGGATCCGCTGTTCATCTTCACGTTCAAAATGGGCATCGCCGGCGCCGCCATCGCCACCGTGCTGAGCCAGTGCGTCAGTTTCTCCATTCTGATGTCGCACTTCATTTTCAAACGCACGGTGCTGCGCATCAGCCCGCGGTATGTGTCCCGTTCGCCCGCCTTTTACGGTCTGATCGTCCGCACCGGCATGCCGACGCTGTTTCGCCAGGGCATGGCTTCGCTGGCCAGTATCGCGCTCAACACCAGCGCCGCCGTCTACGGCGACGCCGCGCTCGCGGCCATGGCCATCGTCATGCGCGTGTCCATGTTCATCGGTTCCATCTTGATCGGCTTCGGGCAGGGTTTCCAGCCCGTGGCCGGCTACAACTTCGGCGCCAAGCGCTACGACCGCGTCATCGAAGCGTATAAATTCTGCGTCCGTACCGGCCTGATCGTGCTGACATGTCTGGCGGCGTTCTTTTTCGTCTTTGCGCCGCAGGTCATCGCCCTGTTTCAAAATACCGATCCGCGCGTTTCTGAGATCGGCTCCTTCGCCTTCCGCGCCCACTGTGTGACGCTCGTCACCCTGCCCGTGACCGCTCTCACCGACATGCTGTTCCAGGTCACCGGGCGCTACAAAGAAGCGTCGTTCCTTTCCGGCGCCCGGCGCGGCTTCTTCTTTATCCCCTGCGTCATCATACTGCCCCGCTTCATCGGCCTCACCGGCATCCAAATCAGCCAGCCCGTCGCCGACGTCCTCTGCGCCTGTTTCTCCATCCCCCTCGTCAGAAATTACCTCAACTGGATGCGCGCGCAGACTTCCGCAGTGAGAACAAATTCCACCACGGAGCAACGGAGAATCGGAGAATGACAAACTCTAGGTTGCACGTGATTTCCCCTGCTCTCAACTCTTTATGTGATGAAATCGTCAACGGGGTATTTGCCGTACATAAATCTCCGGGCCCCGGACTTCTGCAGCGAGTTTATCAGACCCGCCTCGCTCACGAGCTCCAATTGCGACGCCTCAAAGTTGAAACTGAAGTTCCCGTCAATTTCACATTCAAGCAGCTTCAGGTCAACGACGCCTACCGTTTGGACACGCTCATCAACGACCAAGTCATCATCGAACTCAAAGCCGTAGAAAGTCTTTTACCGGTTCATACCGCACAGCTTCTTTCATATATGAAACTCACGGGAAAGACTTTGGGGTATCTCATCAATTTCAACGTTTCTCTGAATAAAAGACGGTATTCATCGTCTGCTCCTTCCCTATTCAGCTCGACTTCCGCGGACAATATCACAATAAGCGTAATATTCTCTTTGCATTGCTCCGCTTCGCCGCTTCTCCGCGGTGGGTTTCGTTTTAAGGACTGTCAATAGCCAATAAAAATGTCACCATAACTGCTCATTAAAAAAGTCACCCCCTCACACTCTCATCACAGCAAGACACCTCGAAAGAACTCCCCATCGTGCCGCCATAACAACGTCTACGCGAACGTACATTTATCCCGACATGTGCTATGATATCCCTGCCTTTTGACGACGCCACGCCGCCAAGGGTGGTCCGGAGCGGGCTTGTGCGCTTTCACAAGCCCGCTTTTCCGTTTCTTTGCCGATGCCTCATCGGAGTCGACTCGTTTTTGACTTTCAACC
>NZ_RAWT01000079.1:0-6523 GCF_003612005.1 Pyramidobacter sp. CG50-2 | reverse complement strand
TGATCCTGCGGTTATCGTATTTTGCCGGGCGTCCACGTTGACCTGATTTCGGGTGTTCGGGCGGCAGCATTCTCTTGATTCGATTCCACTCGCTGGAGGTCAGTTCATATCTTCTCTCTTCCATGAGAAAAGTTTAAGCGATTGGATCGATTTAGGCAACTTTGACGTTTTTTAAACAAGCCCTAATTCTTGATAGAAAGTATTAACATAGTTTTCCGAGCGACTGAACTCCCCCGCAGCCCCTTGCGTTCGGCCTTTTAATTAAGAATTAGTATTACTGCAGCGCCGGCTTCGCAAAACAGGGAACTCCGACCGTCGCCGCGTTCCATTACAGCCGATGAACGTTCCTCATGGAACCGCCCGCGGGCGCGCCTTTTCAAGGGGAGCGGAGCAAGTTATAATAGACTAACTCAATTGCGCGCAAGGAGGGAACACGATGGATCTGAAACTTCGAGAGCTGGAAGGCACGGCGCTGATCACCGTCGTCGCCCGGGCGCGGGCGTCGCAGAACCCGGACGAAGACTTTTACGACCCGTGGGCGGAGGAGATCGTCGGGAACCTGACGCCCGAGCAGATCAAAAGCGTGGAAACGGGGCGCGTCAACGCGGGCGTTTTGGTGCGCGAGCTGGCCTTCGACGCCGCCGTCGCGAAAATTTTGAAGGAGAAGCCGCAGGGCGTGGTCGCCAATCTCGGCGCGGGGCTGGACAGCCGCCCGTTCCGCCTCGGCGATCTGGCCGCGCGGTGGTACGACTACGACCTGCCGGACGGGATCGCGGCCCGCCGGTCGGTCTACGCCGAGGACGCGGCGCACCATTTCATCGCCGCCGACGTGCTGCAGCCCGAGTTTGTCGAACTCCTGCCGCCGCGCGTCGATCTGTTTTACGCCTGCGGCGTCCTCATGTACCTCAAAGCGGACGCGCTGAACGAGATGTTCGCGCGGCTGGCGCGGCACAGCCCGGGAGCGGCGGTGCTCTTCGACACGGCCACGCCGTTTTTCGCCCGCCACGCGCACCGCATCGTGCGCGGCGTCAAACCGGGGCTGTTCGGCGGCTGGGGCTTCAAATACGACGCGCGCCCCGAACAGGTCAAGGCGCTGTTCCCCGTCCTCGGCGACATCGAGGTCAGCAATTACGGCGACAGCGGGCTGCTGCGCCGCCTTCACGGAAGTATGAAGCTGTTCTTCCGCCTGCTGCGGCCGATTTTTACCGACAGCCTGTTCGTGACGGCGCGGCTGGGGGAGCGCCCTCTGTTCTTTTAGACGTAAACGGAACGCGCCGCAAAAGCGTCAAGGGCAACGGCGCCAGCCGCGGAAAAAAACGGCACGATTTACGGTCATCCCACAAAAAGAGCCTGTCTCCCGGTTCGCCTTACGCGAGCTTTGAGACAGGCTTGTCGTTTATGAGACGTCGTTCAAAGGGATCGTCCGAACTTCCGCGCGCGGCGCGATGCGCGCCAGCAGCGCGGGCAGGAGCGGGGCCAAGGGAGCGGGGCCGGCCTCGGCCAGCACGGCCGCGGCGACAGGGTCGTCCGCCGCGCCGTCGAGGGCGCGCAGCGTCAGGGCCGTCTGCAGCGCCGTCAGCGAAGGGTTGTAGGCGCCGCTTTCCAGCAGACAGCCGGCGTAGACCCGGCCGGAAGTCGTGCGCAGCGCCAGGCCGCTGCGCGTGCCCGTGTAGGGGGCGTAGCCGTGCACGGCCGCGGCCCGCGCCAGCCCGTCCAGGTCGGCCGCTTTCAGAACCGCGGCGCGGGTAAGCAGATTCTCGCCGCCGCGTTCCAGGACGAAAGCGTGCGGCAGATAAGCGCCGAGCGGCCGCGCTTCGCCGTTCAGCACGACGTCCAGCGGCGCTTTCAGCTCCGTCAAAAACTGGCGGCAGTAGCCGCAGGGCGTGGCCGACACGGCCAGCGCGATCAGCCGCGTTTCGCCGTGCGCGCGGGCGGCGATCGCCGCGGCCTGTTCGGCGTGGACGGTGAAGTTCAGCGGCAGCCCCGCGAACTCCTGATTGGCGCCCAGATAGACGCGCCCCGAATTTCCCAGCGCCGCCGCGCCGACGCGAAAGCCGCTCAGCGGCGTCCGCGCGGCCCGCGCCGCTTCGTCCAGAAACGCGGCGAGTTCAGCGTACACGCAAGTCCTGCTCCGACTCATATCCAACCGAATGATCGTTTCCCCGCCGTCCCGTTCCATGCGATTCGCTCCTGTCGATGCGCGCCGCCGCGAAATGTTCCACGTGGAACATTTCGCGCTCGACGCCGATGTCTCCTGTGTCGGCGAGATGTCCCCGTTTTCGCCGTTTCATGCCGGGCGTCGTTTTCGCGCCTCAGTGATCGGATTTCAGCCCCGCGCCGCACATGGGGATGACGCTGTCGGGCGTTCTCCCGTACAGTTCGCAGTAGCGGCGGTAGCCGGCGTAGTTGGCGGCCGCCGTGTGCTCGCAGTAAACGCCTTTCGCGGCCAGTTCGCGGCGGCAGGCGAGGATCGCGTCCTCGGGCACGGCGACGATCTTGAAATGGTACTTGCGCACCGACGCGAGGATGGCTTCGCCGCGCATCGGCTGTCCGATGGCGATGCCCTCGGCCAGCGTGGGACGGGGGACGATCCGCGCCGGCCGCTCCTCGCCGCTGCGCCAGGCTTCCAGCAGCGGCGCGCAGTTCTCGCTCTGCATGACGACGACGTTGGGCATTCCCGCGATGATCCCGGCGGCGAGGAACTCTTCCAGCGCTTTGACGACGCCGAGGTAGAGCGTGCCGTTGCCGACAGGCACGAAGATGTTCCGCGGCACGCGCCCCAGCTGCTCGTAAATCTCGTACAGGTAGGTCTTGGTCCCTTCGTAGAAGAAGGGATTGTAGACGTGGTTGGCGTAATACAATCCGCGCTCGCGCACGGCGGCGCGGCACACGTCGGCGCAGTGGTCGCGAGAGCCGGGAACCACGTTGGCAACGGCGCCGTGGGCGCGGATCATGTCGATCTTCTTCGGCGAGGTGCCTTCGGGCACGAAGATCTCGCAGGCGATGCCGGCCCGCGCGCAGTAGGCCGCCACGCTGTTGCCGGCGTTGCCGCTGCTGTCCTGCGCCACCGATTCTACGCCGGCGGCGCGGCAGTGCGACACCAGCACGGCGGCGCCGCGGTCCTTGAACGACAGCGTCGGCATGAAGTAATCCATCTTCAGCGACAGATCGTCGTCGAAGCGCACCACGGGCGTCAGCCCCTCGCCGAGGCTGACGGCTCTCCATGCCTCGCCGAGCGGCGGCATGAAGGCGCGGTAGCGGAAAACGCTCCACTCGTCCCGGTCGACGAGGTCGAGGCTGAACTTCGGCTTTTCGAACTCGAGATCCCACAGCCCGCCGCACTCGCAGCGCGGCTTTCGCGTTGCGGCGTCTTCCTCTTTCCCGCATCTCGAACAGACGTACTTCATGACTTTTATTCCTCCTCGCGCCGGATTTTTCCCGGCGTGGTCTTATTGTACAATATTTTCCCGCCGCCCGCTCGGCCTTTCGTGGTACAATGCCGGCAGAAACGCGGCGCAAAAGCGCCCGCTGCGAAAGGAGCCTGTGAGATGATCTCCGTCGAAATCCCCGCCAAACTGACGAAGGACGAACGCTACCGCCTCATTTCCGCCCGGCTGGCCGCCCTGGCCGCCGCCGAACGCGACCCGCTCGCCAACCTGTGCAACTTCATGGCCTATCTGTACTGGACCGTGGGCGGCGTCAACTGGGTCGGGCTGTATCTCCTGCGCGGCGGCGAGCTCGTGCTCGGCCCCTTCGCGGGCAAGCCCGCCTGCTCGCGCCTCGCGCCCGGCAAGGGCGTGTGCGGCGCCGCCGTCCGCGCCGGCAAAAGTCAGCTCGTCCCCGACGTGCGCGCCTTCCCCGGGCACATCGCCTGCGACGACGCCTCCCGCTCCGAGCTGGTGATCCCGCTGACCGTCGGCGGCCGCCTCTGGGGCGTGCTCGATCTCGACAGCCCCGAACCGGCCCGCTTCGACGAAACGGACCGCGCCGCGCTGGAAAAGATCGCCGCCCAGATCGAAGCGCAGGCCGCGCGCCTGTAAGCCCCAAACGAAAAAGCCGTTCCCGTCTCCGCGCCGCGGCGCAGAGACGGGAACGGCTTTTTCATATGACGGAACGTTTGGAAGCTCTGGGAGCATATTCCTGCGCGTCGGCTCGACAAAGCCCCGATACTTTCCGACAGTCGGAAATCCAGAGGTCGACCATTCTCCCTGACTGCCGTCGTAGAGAGAGAAGGCGAAAGGGAGCCGCCGCTGTTACAGGTAATCGCTCGAAAGCGCTCCCTGTTTCGAAGAGTTATTGATTGTCATTCCAGCCATACATTGAAGGCAGAGATAACAATAATGATATTCTTCCCCTTCGATTTCGTCGGCGCCGGAGAGGCGCGCCATGGAATTCAGCTCCGCGGCCAAATATCCCTTTTCTCGATCCTCTTGATAAGAGGCTTGATCTTTCCTCTGAATTTCTCCGCGTTTGCAACCAGTTTTTCGGACGTCTTGTAAAAAACGAACGCCAGATCGAAAACGTCTCTTGCCGTGAAGTCTTCGTAACGATAAAAAATCTTCTTGGCGACGATTTCAACGGGAGAGTCGAGATAATATTCTTCGTCGAACCCGGGAATTTTTTGAAGCTGCGGCTCTTCGTCCGATATCTGCCCGGCGACGATAAAGTCCACTTGACCTTCGGGAAAGTTGAGTTTTATGTACGAAGACGTTTCGGAATATCCGATAAGCTCGTTTTCATTGGCATCGACCAAACGCGGCGACACACACGAAAGCAATTGCCGATCGCGGAAGAAAATGTCGATATCCTTGCTTTCGCGATGCATTGAACAACAGCTTCAAGACCGTGCCGCCGCCAAAGCTCCAGTCGCTCTTATCGACGGCGGCTTCCCTTAACTGCTCGACGGCCCTTCTGAACAACTTTTTCCATGGATCGGTCATGGCGCTTCAAATCCTTTGAAACCGCTGCTTCGAAGCACCGCGGGGAGAGAATCGTAAACGTGCCTCACGTTCTCCTCCGTCGCGCCGATCTCTTTCATCGCGCCGGCCAGATAATCATGGGGAACCTCCCTGAACAGCGCGGCGAAATGGAAGAGCCACTTTTCGGGCATTTTTTCTTTTTCGGTCAGAATATCGCGGATCAGTTCTTTTGAAATCTGTTCCCTATAAGAACAATTGCAGCACTGAGCCGCAACGTCCAGGTAGCTGGCGCGCTTCATGTCGGATTCACCTCCCGCCGTCTTACACAAAGTATAGCGAAAGTTGAGAAAAATACAAGATAACGCTCTCGCATTTTCGCGCCGGCGTTTCGAGCTGGGCGGCGATAAAATATCGGCGATAACGAAAGCGGCTCTCCGCGTCGGCGGAGGGCCGCTTTCGTCTTGTCGGCGCGGGCGGCGGGGCCCCTCCACGGGAGCGACGCCCTCTCGCGGCGATGACGCCCTCGTCGTTTTTTTGCCGTGCTCCGGCGCTGTCGGCAAAGTTTTTAACAAATAATACTTGATTATCCAAAAAAGGTCGGCGCATAAAAATCGGGACTTTACTTTTGAATGATAACTAAAAGAACGCTTCGGAGGGGGGGTATGCCTTCGTGATGTCTTGCAAAAACAGTAAAAATCGGTTTAAATTTTACACACGAAAGGGCGTTTATCTTTGTTGCGTTTTTTCCGTTTCGTCAGAAGCCGCCGTTTTCGGTTTCAAAAGCCGCGGCGGCACAATCCATCCCATTCAAGGAGGTTCGCATGAAAAAGAACCGAAAACAGGAAATCGCGCGTTACCGCAGCGGGCTGGCCGCCAAGGCGCTGGCCGCCTCGCTGCTGCTGGCCGCCTCGTCGCTGCCGGCGGCGGCCAAGACGATCGACAACAACAATCCTTTTGCGATCGAGCTCGGCATTGTCAACTTCGCCGCCGGCGGCGGCGCGCTCAACATCACCGGCGACGTGAACGAAAGCGTGACCGGCGAGGCCCTTTCCGTCACCGGCAATCACGCCGTTGCCGGCGCTTCGGCCGCCCTCGCGCCGTTCTCGCTCAAGCTGGAAGACATTCCGCCGCTGACGGGATTGGTTACGGGCACCCTGAGCGGAGAATTGAATCTCTCCGCGGCCGGCGGCGGCGGGCTGGCGGCCCTTGATAACGTCAACGCCGAAAGCGCCACGCACGCGCTGGACGTCTCCGGCAACAGCGCTTCCGCGACCGGCGCGCTGAGCGCGGCGCTCGGCGGCGGCGTGCTCAGCGTCAGGGGAGGCAGTACGCTGAAAGGCCAGACCGGCGTCAGCGTCACGGGCAACTCCGCTTCGGCTCAGGCCACCTCGCCGCTCAAAGCTTCCATCAAGAAGCTTGAAGTAGCGGGAGCCCCCACGGCTGACAGCATCTCGCTCGAAGGCTCGCTGGCCATGGCCGGCGGCGGCGCGGCAGCGGCCATGATGGGATCGGCGGCAATCGTCAGCGATAACGGCGCAGTGGACTTTTCGAACAACTCGGCCTCGGCGTCGGGCGGCATCGCCGCGGCGCTGGGCGGCGGCGCT
>NZ_RAWT01000078.1:0-6817 GCF_003612005.1 Pyramidobacter sp. CG50-2 | reverse complement strand
CAGTTTGGCTTCGATCTTCTTGTTGCGATTCTTTTTCCGCGCTGCTTCGATTTCCGCCTGCTGTTCCGATGTGATCTCGTATTTTACGGGCATTCTCCATCACCTCGGGTGCATTATAACTGAGGTACGGGAAGTTTGGCTATACTATAAAGAAGTAGTATTAAAAAGTCTGCTTCGTTAGTCCCTTTATGTTCCAGGGAAAAACTAGATTCCGCCCAGTTTCAGGAGCTTCTTGGGGGCGCGCACGCGGAACGTGTGCAAATCGTTGACTACCTGGCTGATCTGAATGTCACAGGTGGCGCTGAGAAGGCGGTACGCATCCTGAAATTCCAGTCCGGTTTTTTTCATCAGATAATTGACCATGTCTTCGACGGCGGCACGCACGCCGTCTTTGAATTCCTTTGCGGAAGCGATCGTGTACATGCTGTCCTTTGTCTCCACCATAGGACGTTCGAGGCGCGTTCCTTTGACCACGGTCGTTTTCATCAGGATCGTGCCGGCCGTTTCGATGCCGGTGCCGCTGAGTTCTCCGTCGCCCATGCAGGCGTGCAAGTCGCCGACGGCCAGCAATGCCCCTTTGACGGCGACAGGCAGATAGACTTTGGAACCGACGGTGATGACTTTCGTGTCCATGTTGGAACCATGATCGCCGGGCACGGCACAATGAATGTCGCCGCTGCGGGGCGCCACGCCGATCACGCCCACCATCGGCGTCAGCGGCAGGATGATATCCTTGCTGAAATGGGCATAGCCGTCCTCGATCGGAATGATTTTCGTATTGGCTTTTTTCGTCTTCCTGCCAAGCACGCCCAGTCCCGGTGACGTGACCATGACGCCCTGCGGCGCAAAATCAATGCCAAGGATCTCGACGCACAGCACATCGTCCGGCTCGGCGCCGTTAACGTAAATCGGGCCGACCGAACAGTCCATGATGGAAATGTCGATGTCGGGGCGCAGCACGCTGGAATCTTTGATCTGACCACTGTAGCAGTCGTCGGTTTCGACGGTGAAAACTTCGCCGTCGTCGACGAAATACGCCGGCTTGTTGTCCTGGTTAAAAGAGAAAATAACTTTGTCTTTTCCTAAAAACTGCATTCAGCACACCCGCTTTACCACGCGCTCGGAAGGATGCCCGCGAGGTCGAAAATCGCGTAGACGGCCGCACCGCAGAAGAGGACGATCAGCAGGCCCTGAACCCAGCCGGCGCTGTACCAGCCGCACTTCCAATGTGGCTCGACGTCGCCGCTTTTGCGCGAGCTGTTCAGCATCATCACGGGCAGGATGGACATGATCACGCCGCCGAATGTTCCGGCCAGATAAATTGCGTCGACGAAGCCGACCATGCCGCTGTAGGCCAGCAGAAATGGAGGCACGCAGACGCAGATCACCGAAACGAGCCGGGTCATGAAATCGGTCTCGGACTTGAAATGGAACATGTCGACGATGTTCGTCAGGAAGCTGCCGCCGACGGCCCAGTAAGAAGTCATCATAGCGCACAGGGCGAAGATGTTGGCGACGAAGAAAGCCCACTGGCCAAGGGCTTCACCCCAGGCGATCGTGGCGACCTGCGTGACTTTTTCGGGGCCGGTCAGAGAGATGACGGCCAGGGGCACAAGAGCCAACAGCACGGCGGTGAGAAACATGCCCGTGGTGATGGCCTTGGGCAGTTCCCGAGGATCATGGCGCAGGCCGCGGGCCATTTCGGGCACGGCGTACTGAGCGATGTAACAGAAAATCGCGACGTTAAACACGGGCACGGCGTACGTCCAGTTGGCGTAAAGAGCGCTGTTCACATTCGCCTTGTCGGAGAGAAACGAAGCCGCGATAATCACGCCGACCATGACCATCATGCCGGTGCTGATGATTTTTTCGGCGACGCCGGTAGCCTTCAGACCCAGCCAGACGACGATGACGGCAGGAACGGCGAACAGCAGACTGCCCATTTGATTGGGAATGCCGAACATTTTGGCAAGAATATTGCCGCTGCCGGTCATGTAGGCAATCATGCAGCCGATCGAGTTGGCTGCCACGGAGATGAAGATGAGCGCGGCTCCCAGTTTGCCGACATAACGCTCGGCCAGTCCGGGGAGCTGCAGAGGTTTTTCCGTGCGCAATGTCGTCTCGGCGACGTACAGCATCGAGAATGTCGTGAAAATGCCGGCGACAATCAGCCACAGCAACAGAACCGGCCAGCCGGCCTTACGGCTCGAATAGGCCAGCCCGAGAATGCCGGAACCGATATTCGCGCCGACGACGATCATCGTCGCTTCCCAGAACGTCAGCTTGTGAACTTTCAACGCGGAACTCTGTTCGTGAGTGCTCATCCATATTTCCTCCTTGAAAAGCATAATCTATCTTTATGACAGCATTTTATAAAAGATAATATCATGATATAAGTCAGTATATCATGGAATGTCGAAGTGTCAAAATAACCGCAGCAGGGATTGGCGGAAGCACCGCATGTCATCCGAGGCGTCCGGAGAGAGTTTTTTATCGGGAGGTTTCAGTCTTTCGGAACGCTGCCTCTTTCAAGATAACGGGATCTTCCCATTCGAGCCGGAGCGATCGCCGCTGGCGGGACAGAGGACCGGGTTCCGGGAGGGGGTCTTAAGAATTGGCGCGATCTTCCGGTTCGGAGGCTTCAACATTTTCTTCGCTGCCGGGCTGAAAAGCGGTCATGTCAGTGAGGTGTTCCACGGCGTCGAGGCGGCGGCGCAGGACGCGGCTGCGGCGGCCGGTCTCCTCGATGGAGGAGGCGGCGGCGTTGAGCTGACGCCTCGCTTTGTCGAGGGCTTCGCCGAACTTGCCGAACTCGCCGCGCACGGAGGCGAGGAGTTCCCACACTTCGCCGCTGCGCTGCTGGATCGCCAGCGTGTGGAAGCCCATGCGCAGGCTGCTGAGCAGGGCCGCCAGCGTGGCGGGACCGGCGACGACGACGCGGTACTTGCGCTGCAGGCGTTCAGCCGCGGCGGGGTCGCGCAGCACTTCGGCGTACAATCCTTCGATGGGCAGGAAGATCAGGGCGAAGTCGGTGCTGTGCGGCGGCGCGATATATTTTTCGCAGACGTCTTTCGCTTCGCTTTCGAGCACTTTGAGCAGGCCGGCGCGCGCCGCGCCAGCGGCCTGTTCGTCGCCGCACTGCGAGGCGTCGCAGAGGCGGTGATAATCTTCCAGCGGGAACTTGCTGTCGATCGGCAGCCACACGGGACGCGCCTGCTCGCCGTCGCCCGGCAGGCGCACGGCGTACTCGACGCGCTCCTGCGAATCGGGGCGGATCGCCACGTTGGCGGCGTACTGCTCGGGCGAAAGGATCTGTTCGAGGATGGCGCGCAGCTGCACTTCGCCCCAGGAACCGCGCACCTTGACGTTGGTGAGCACGCGCTTGAGATCGCCGACGCTGCCGGCCAGGCTGCGCATCTCGCCCAGCCCCTTCTGCACGGCTTCGAGCTGCCGCTGCACGAGCGCGAAGGAACTGCCCAGACGCTTGTCGATGGTCTCCTGCAGGCGCTCTTCCACGCCGGCGCGGATCTTTTCCAGCTGTGACTGGTTTTCCCGACGCAGTCCGAGCAGGTCGGTCCGCAGCGATTCGAGGCGTTTGTCCACGGCGGCGTTGAGGTCGCCGCTGCGTTTTTCCAGCCGTTCGATGCGGTCGGCCTGCAGGTCGCCGATGACGCGCACCGACTCGGTGAGGCTCATCGAGCTGGCGCGCAGCGTTTCGTTCAGCTCGCGGCGCATTTCCGAATTTCGCCGCAGCGCCTCCTCGCTCTGGTCGGACAGTTCCTGCTGGAGCAGTTCCATGAGCAGGTCCTCCGTGGCGATGCGGCCGCACTTCTGGACAAAGATGAAAACGACGCAGGCGACCGCCGCTCCCAGCGAGCAGACCGCCGTGATCCATGGCAGATAGTTTTCCATGTGTTCTCCCGATTTCGTAAAGATGGCGTTCTTTCCGTCATTGTAGCACAGAAATAAAATATCAGTTTCCATAGGTTATTGTTTGTTGACATATTTTGTCGTTCCGACCGTCAGGGGCGCCATCGGCGACGGGATGAGAAAAACAGGAAAACGCCTCGGAAAAACGGCCGGAGCGGCTTCTTATACTAATTCTTGATAGAAAGTATTAACGTAATTTCCCGGGCGCTGTGGGGGAGTTCAGTCGCTCGGGACTGTCTCGACCGCCGCGCAATCCGCCCGTTCCGCTTTGTGGAGCTCCCTTGCCGCGTTATGCGGCGCGAGACGATTTTCGACAGCAGGAAAGATCCTGAGCGGGCGATGATCGCTGCCGCGAGAAAGAGCCCCGCCTGCGTTTTGTTCCGCAGCGTCGATTTTCATCCGCCGGGTTTTGAGGTATACTGAACGAAATTCGCCGGCAGAGGAGGTGGCGTCGTGGTCAAAATTCTCGATTTCAGCGTGCGGGCCAATCCGCTCGGCACGCCGGAAGCCATCAAAACGGCGCTGACGGCCGCCATTCGCGAACAGTGCGACGCGCCCGTCGACCCCGACTTCACCGCGCTGCGCCAGACCATCGCGCTGCGCCACGGCGTGCAGAGCGGACAGATCGCCGTCTCGCAGCGCGAAGAGGAGCTGATCGCGCTGCTCGCCGCCAGCGCCGGCGGAGCGCGCCGCGCGCTGCTGCCCGTGCCGTGCCCGCGTTCGTACGAGCGCGTCCTGAAACGCTGCGGCCTGGACGTGAAAAGTTTCGCGCTGCCGCTCAAGCACAATTACCGCATTCCCCGCGGCGCGCTGGCCGAAGCGCTGGACGGCTGCGACCTGCTCATCCTCGGCAATCCCTCCTTTCCGTCCGCCGCCCTCATGCCGCCCGCCGAGCTGCTGTCCGAACTCGACCGCTGGCTGGCCGGCGGCGGCTGGCTGATCCTCGACGAACGGGCCGTCGATTTCACCTACGGCAGCATCACCAACTCGCTGTGGTCGGGCGTGCGCCGCGAACCGCGCGCCGCCCTGATCCGCTCCTTCACCGATTCTCTGGCGCTCTCGCTCTGTCCGCTCAGTTACGCCGTCGGCGGCGAAGGCTGGATCTCCGCCCTGCGCGCCCGCCAGTTCGCGCCCGCGCTCAGCCCGCTCGCCCATTATCTGGCGCCCGCGCTCGAACGCATCATGCCCTTCCGTTCCAGCACGGTCGACGTGGTCACGCGCCTGATGCCGCGCCTGATCGGGCGCCTGCGCCGCATCTCCGGGCTGCGCCCGCTGCCCAGCGACGCCAACTGGGTGCTCTGCCGCCTCGAACGCGACGACATCACCGCTCCCGAGCTGGCCGCTCAGCTGCGCCGGCGCTCCATCCTCATTCTGCCCTGTATCGACGAACGGCACTTCACGCTCGGCCTGCGCGTCCCCATCGAGACCGACCGTTTCATCAAGGCCGCGCGCGAGATCCTGATGCCGAAAACGAAAGCGTGATTCGAGAAAAGACGCGGCCGCCGGCCGGAAGAATTTTCCGACCGGCGGCCGCGCCGTATTTTATCCTCATGGACCTCGCACGAGTTCAAGGCGGAACGGGGATTATTTTATGGCTCTGCCGATTTTTTTGTCCAGCCGCCACTGCGGCGGCGCGCCGTCGTCGCCCCAGTACTCGTCGATGGAGACGATTTTGCCGTCTTGCACGCGGAAGAAAGAGACGACGTGAAAGGACGGGCCGCCTCCCGCGGCGAAGACGCGGAGCGCCGTGACGATCAGCCCGCCGATCCGTTCGACCCGTTCCACTTCGCCGTCCCACGCGCCGGGATATTCGCAGTTGACCTCGATGAACTCTTCGGCGCTGAACGCTTCGTTCGTGTTGTGCCAGAACACGCCGGCGCTGGGCGCGAAGAACCTTCGCATGGCGGCGGCGTCCTGCCCCAGCGTCGCCTTCCAGAAATCGCGTATTTCCATGTGGATTGCCTCGCTTTCACCGTTTGCGGTTGTCGCCGCGGCACTGGTCCGCCGGGTACTTGCGCGCGTTTTTCGCCATTTTGCGTTCCAGCGCGCGGCCGAGGTCGATGCCGTTCATCTGCGCGAAGCGCAGCACGAAAAAGAACACGTCGGCCAGCTCGTCCTCGATGTGCTCGCGCGTTTCGACTCCGGCCAGCAGCTCTGCCTGCTGCTCCGCGCTCATGAAGCGGAAGATCTCCAGCAGCTCGCCGGCCTCGGTGGCGATGCCGATGGCCAGGTCTTTGGGATTGTGGAACTGATCCCAGTCGCGTTCTTCGCAGAACCTGCGCAGCCGGTCGCTCAAGGCGCGCAGGCTGTCGTTGTCCGTCATGTTTTTCACCTCCGTGACGCTTTATTTTTATACGAGAGACGCCGTTTTGGCAAGACGCTCTTTCGCTCCATAAAAAAACGCCCCGATCCCCAAGGATCGAGGCGCTGAAAGGTCGCAGAGCCTTTTCCCCGTGCGGGGGAAAGGTCACTCGCCGAGCAGGGCGGTCCTGACGTAGCCGGTGGCGTTGCGGACGAGCAGAAGCTTCTTCTCGCCGCAGCCGACGATCACGCGGTAACTGCCGTTGCGCTCGCAATACTTTGACGCTTTTCTCAGTCTTTCATTGTACGACATGTTTCTGTTGCTGACCTCCATATTTCTGTTACCTGTTACGGTACTGCTGCGCCGCCCGGAAGCATTGCGTTCCCGTGAGCCGAACGCTTTCGACCGGGGGCGGTTCTTTAATGCTCATAGCATTATCTTAATATTCTACCACAGATTTGTTTTTCCGCAAGAGGTGATATCGTTGCTGTGTCGTTGTTCAGTGATATGAAATTCTTCAAGGTAAATGCAACGCAACATCCGGTACCCCGTTGCATTAAATCTGAATTAAAAGAAGCTTGCATT
>NZ_RAWT01000077.1:0-6948 GCF_003612005.1 Pyramidobacter sp. CG50-2 | reverse complement strand
GGGAGCAACGTCATCGGCGATAAGGCTTACGGTTCGCAAGCCATCAGAGAGTACATTACTTCTCGGGAGGGAAGTTACACTATCCCGCCGAAGAGCGATAATCCCGAACCGTGGTTTATAGATGAGCATGTTTACAAGGAACGACACTTGGTTGAATGTTTCTTTCAGAAAATCAAATGGTTCCGTAGAATTTTCACCCGCTATGACAAACTTGACGCTTCGTTTTTCGCTTTTGTTCTTGTTGCTGCCAGTGTTATTTTATTGAAATAATACAAGCTGAAATGTTTTTTTAAACAAGCCCTAATATCAGCAAGTTTTTCACCGTCCCGTTTGCACCTTTGTTAGCAGAGCTCTGAAAAAAGTTTGACGGTCGCTTTTCCCTTTTGTATCGCCCAATGATAGGAAGTTTGCTCCGGTGATATGTAATCTTTTCTTGTAAAACGCACAACTATCATTTATCCATAATCACTCTTCATCATCAAGCTTCTCTTCTGGAACAATCCTTGTCTCCTCATACCAATCAACCGGCACAAGTTTTTTGCCTGTATTCTTCCAGTCTTCTATGGTTTCTTCTCTGAAATCATCGTTATCCAACCGGGCATGGTCAACTACAATAACCTGCATTTTTCCATTCAGCTCGGCAACACGATTTCTAATGAATGCAAAAATCTTTGTTACTGCTTGGACATCCATGTCTTCATCCGCAGTAGATCCTTCCGGGAAATACACCTGAGAAGGCTGATCTAAGAACAAGAAATTTGGAACAGGCCGATTATTGTTTATAAAATACTTGTGAAGACCAAACATAGTAATCAAATGAGATCCCAGCCAGTTTGATCCACTCCCCATTTCCTTCAGAGGAATAGGTCTTCCATGATCAACAACGACCGTTACTCTGCCCATATCCAACCTATACGGAGATCCTGCATATTCCATCTCCAGCTCACTCGCCCAAGTAGTCATATCATTTTGAATTACTGAAAGGGCAGAGGAAACCCGATCTTTAACAGAATCATTACTTAGAATAGCATCAATCTCTGCGATCCTATCCTTCAATATCTTTATTTTCTTTTTCACATCAGTTGTATCGTCAGCCAATTGAACGTTTTCAAGCCAATAGCTAATACGACCAAAGACTTTGGCGCGCCTATCATTCAAATCACGAATACGTTCCGCATCCTCCATTTGAATGTATGTTCCCTCTATCTCGGCTCTGATTACCGCTATTTCGTCCTTTATGCCACTTGTTTTTACTTCCTGCTGATCTATATATCGTCTTAACTGTGGCCGTTCCTTTTCAACACGACTAATTGACTGATCAAGCGATCTTATTGACTCTTTAAGCTTTGTAACTCCAGGTGGTTCAGGGTCGAAATCGCCAGAACAAAGTGGACATTTTCCGGGGTTGAAATCAAGTTTTTCAAATAGCCCAATTGACTCTAACCTGACTTTCTGATGCGCCAGTTCACCCCTAAAACCAGATGCATCTGCCAAATAAGAACGCGCCTCACTTATGCTATCCTGAAGGTCACTAAGTTCATCTTCT
The DNA here is from genome assembly GCF_003612005.1 of Pyramidobacter sp. CG50-2. NCBI lineage: Bacteria > Thermotogati > Synergistota > Synergistia > Synergistales > Dethiosulfovibrionaceae > Pyramidobacter > Pyramidobacter sp. CG50-2. The sequence continues at coordinate 5,402 of NZ_RAWT01000077.1, read as the reverse complement.
TTTTCCTTTAATTGTGTTTGAAGGGTGGAAAGGTGATCCATTGAACCTGTAGGCACACTCTGCGTTACTAAGCGAATCTGTTTGAGAGCTTCATAAAGGGCAGTGAAATCAGTTTTATCAATATCATCAATATCCCGAATCAAACCCACTGCTTCTGCTTCAACTAACAAAGCTATTGCCTTCTCTGAACCAGTCCCGCTGATAGCCTCTAATTCTGCTAGTTGTCTTGTTAAAATCCTCAGTTCTCGATCCTTAGTGCGTTTTTCCGTAGCCAACAAAACTGCCTCTTCATTAACAGCACCAAGAAAATATGGCAAGGTATCCCTAATTGCATTAGTGATAGGCAAACCTTCACTTTGCCTATGAAATAAATGGTTTCTGGCTGTAACTTCATCTTGACTCTGGAAGCAGCAGAATAACGAGTGTCTAATGTTAGCTTCCAGCGGATCACGACTTTCATCATCTTCCGGTATATGGATATTTTCTGAAATTCCAATCTGCTTTGTAAGAAGCTTCTCGATACCTTCGACATTTGTATTTGATGAAAAATCCGCTTTTTCCGGAGAGCTTATATCTGTTCCCAATTCATAATAACAAAACGATGTAGATTGCCTGCCTGGATCGGGATTTTTTCGTGCCACAAATATTCTATTCGTGTTAAATTGAATAAGCAAACCATACCAGACTACATTATCACGAACAACGCCAACAGCAATGTTACAACTACTTCCACCCATGCAATATTCAATGATATCGCCAACAGCAGACTTTCCTGCTTTTGATTCACCTGGTATGATATTCACTTTTCCCGGGTTGAATGACAGTGTGCGCTTTTGTCCGTTCTTCCCATATAGAACCAATTCCAAGATCTGCATCACGGTCTCACCCCCAAACATGTATATATTATTTCAACTTTTCCCGCATCCGCAAACCATCGTCCTACATGTTCGGCTTTTTGCAAGCACTCCGCCACTTCGGGGTCTATGTGCTTCGTTTTGCTGAGTGCTCCAGCAGTTAACACTTCGGATAATTCACCGCTGTCATTCAACCTAATATAGCCAGCCTGCATCATAAATTCGACGGCTTCATTTGTAATTTCCACTAAATCCCTGACACGTTTCCCCAAATTATAAATTAATTCCTGATGCTTCTGAACCCAATTAGTTAGCTGCGTTCGGCTACTTATCTCTGTTCGTATCTGTCGTGGTAAAACCAAAGGCAAAACCAAATAGATAAGTGGAAAAGGAAAATCTCTTTTTGTGTTTTTTTGATATTCAGATATAGTTCCGTAAATCACTCTCCCACAAAATGCAGGGTTGAAGAGATTCTTTACTTCGTCCGGCCTATAATCCCACGCTCTCATTGTTCGTTGACTCCTTCCAGAAGATGCTTAAGCTTTTCAAAGAAGTCTACATGCCAACCAACAATTAAGTTGTTTGCGAGTCGATGATACGTTCCCTGCATAACGTAAGAAGCATCAACACGAGATCGAATTCGAATATCATAATCCATTACTCTACGGTATAACTCTTTACCTGCTTTTATTTTCTCCTGCTCTGTGGGATTCTCATAGTCTTTCAGATCCTCCTCCATATCTGCAAATGCATGTTCCCACGCATCTTTCAACCGATGTTCGTATGTGTCCAATTCATTGGTAAATACAAGTCCCTGCCGAAGCCAATTTGAACGCTGCATTGATGCTTTATAATAGTCCTGAAGAGCCATACGCAGCGACCTACTTTTATATTGAAGAAGCCGAAGCTGTTCCAGAAATATTCTATCTTTTGGATCCAATTCTGCTTCTTCAATTTCATCCAAATCCCAAAATTCGATAGGTAGATTGTCATCACCATACTGCCTTGTTATCTCATAAATCTTAGAATGTAGCTGCCTTTGGGTTGTTATAGTGGGGTCAACTGAGGACAAGGCTTGAACAGATTCCCGAAACCACCACCCTTCAATACGCTCGGTAGCCATTGAAACATGTTCCGGCTTACAAGAATATCTAATCTGTTTCTGGATGTCTTTTTCAACATTCACAATATCACTGGCAGAGGAGATAATCTTAATTCTCTTTACCAGGTTCATGAGAATGTTTTTATCTGTCTGCCTGAATTTGTTGTAAAATTTGGCATTTGTCTTATTAGTGCTATCTTCTGCAACGGTGTTAAGCCGATCATATGCTTTCTGATACTTTTGGTTTTGAATGGCTTCAGCAGCTGAATTGTCTGGAACACCAGCCGTCGTTATGATTACAAAATCCGTGTGATCAAGCAAAGAGAAATCTGCTGATATTGCATCAAACCATACATTCAGAGTCCGCCACAAATCTGTAGAAACATCTGTAAGACTGGCAGGTGTCGTATGATGCTTAGCCTGAATAAGCTGAACAGGTGTACCCTCTTTATCGAAAGCGATGTCATCAAATTTCTCAATAGATATCTGATAACTCGGATCATCACTGCTCATCAGGAGGTTCAGCGCATAGCGCACCTGATACAGGTAACCAAGCATTTGACCTGATGCATTGTGTGATACCATGATTTACCTCCTTTCTGAATACTCACATCATCTTGACGACAACTTTTCGCTTCTATATGATTCAATATATATAACCCGTCTGCCAGTTGTATCATTGAGGCGTGAAAGGGTAAGTCCTTCGATTATCTTTTCATTCATCACATCCAAGGTTCACTTATCATATTCCTCGAATCAGACAATATTTTTTTATTATGTAAGGAAATTTGTTTCCTTGTTCAATATTCCATTTTTATATCACCGGTTACTGCAGCGATATGTAATCTTTTCTCGCAAAACGCAAAATCATCAAAATATTGTAGTTTTGCGTTCTGGTATCAGGCCATTTCCAATGCCTGTTCATTCAGCAAGAAGTCAAACAAATGCATCATCTGATATCCATCCTCAAGATTCGACAGCGGATTACGGTCCATAGTTATCAGGATCTTCTTGTATCCATCGTCCAGCAGATGAAACGCTGAGACTTCTCTTTCTTTTACCGCTTCATCCTGTATGGTGTAAGAAACCTGCACGTAATATCTCTTGCCACTGAGTTCTTTTGCGATAAAATCTATTTCTTTTTCCCGGTTCTTCCCGATATCAACAATATAACCCCGTCGAAGCAGTTCAAGGTATACCAGATTTTCAATAATATGCGTGATTTCAATCTGCCTGTAATGAATAGCAGCGTTCCGGAGCCCCATGTCAGCAGCATAGTATTTATTCTGAGTCTTTAGGTATTCCTTCCCTTTGATGTCATAACGATCAGATTTATAAAAGAAAAAGGCATCGCAAATATGGCTTAAATATCTGCTGATTGTTTCGTTATCTACTGATTTGAATCCGTTGCTCTTCAGAGTATTAGCAATCTTATTCGTGGAGACATACGCACCGATAGAAGAACAGAGCAGTTCAATTAAAGCAATAAACAGTGCTTCGTTGCGGATATCATAGCGTTCTATCATATCCCTCGTGACCACCGTATTTACCATCATATCCAGATAAGTTCTTTTCTCCTGGTCCTCAGTTTCTCTCACAGCATATGGCAATCCACCAAACTGGATATATTCATCAAAGGCATCCATTTTATCGATCTGTCTGAATGCAAGAAATTCTGCAAACGAAAGTGGGAAAACTTTGATTTCAATGCCCCGGCCACGAAAGATCGTGTTGATATCATGGGACAGCAGTTTGGAATTGGAGCCGGTAATATATACATCTGTATTGAATTCCGCCTTGATCGAATTGACTACTTCCTCAAACCCGTCTACAAGCTGAATCTCATCCAAAAATACATAGTACAGCTCCTCATCACAGATGGCCTCGGCTATGTAATGATAAAGCGTATCCCCGTCCCGAAGTGCTTCCCATTTCTTCAGATCAAGCGACACTTTGATGATATGATCCGAAGGAACACCATCGGACAGAAGATAATCATAGTAAAGTTCATTCAAAAGAACCGACTTCCCACATCTACGGATGCCGGTAATTACCTTTACAATGTCCTTTTTTCGATATCGGACAAGCTTTTCCAAAAGTTGATCTCTCTTGATATACATCTTCCAATCACCTCTCTGCCTGTAATATAAACGCAAAACTTCAAAAAATCAAGAGTTTTGCGTTTTGTGCATGTATCAAAATATAGAGGACAGAACACTCACAAATTTCTCTGTGAGCTTTCTGCCCTCTGTCGATCAGCATACTGGATCTTTCCCACATACTCTGGCGTATGCACTTCTATAGATTTGCAGCCAAGATCCTTAGAAGTGCTGCCATTTCCGGCTTTCAGAGCCATATCCTCCACCTTCTGATAGGGGATATTTCCCAGCCTGTCTTCATTCCCTTTCTGAGGGATAACCTCCATCATTAGTTTCAGCTTCATGGCTTCATAATCGGACAGCTCTCCAACATTAAACTGGGGAGTGCGATCCACGACCTTCATAAGCTACACTTCCACCTCTCCCAAAATGTCCTTATACGGACGGCCTGCTTCATAGGCCTGAAAAGCACCGGTCATGTTGAGGTTGGCCTCAACCGGGGAATCGCCGCTGCGGAAAGAAAGTCCTCGGTAGGATTCACCCTGAAGCTTCTCCACATCCCGGATCCCGATCCTTACGTCAGCAAGTTCCGGCTGGAGATCTTTGTCAAACCGTGCCGTCAGATCTTCTTTCATTTGTTCCAAAAACTGCTCATAATTCATCTGATGTCCTCCTTTTCGTGAAATAATAAAAGGCCGGTCAGATTTTCTCCGAAGAAGATCCAACTGGCCTATGTAAGGTAAAACAGATGAATAAAAAATATTGCCTGCCACAGCATTGTACTCGTGCAATCGAAGTATTTTGTTAGCAAGTTTTTTTAGGGATTTTTTGCTCTTGTTAGCAAAACGATGATTTTGTTAGCAAAATGGGCGATTTTTGCTAACATATTAGCTGGCTAACAGAAATCGATGGGTTTTATGTTAAAGATGAGAAAAGCGGAAAACCAAGAAATCTTGATTTTCCGCGGAATTTCTGGCGTCCCCGAGAGGATTTGAACCTCCGACCTCACGCTTAGGAGGCGCGCGCTCTATCCAACTGAGCTACGAGGACTTGTATAAAATTGACGTTTCAGCTCTTATTTTATCGTTTTTTTCGAACTCACAGCCGATATGAGTTTTTCGATAGGCAGATGGTCCGCAATCACCTTAGGAGGCAGTCGCTCTATCCATCTGGGCTACGGGGTCGTTCTCAAAAGCGGGTTCATCATAACACAAGCGCTTCAAAGCCGCAAGGAACGAACGCAGGCTGTCGTTGTTCAGTGATAAAGTCACCCATAACTGTTCCAAGAAAATGTCACTCTGAGATAATACCGTTCATGAAACAGGAGCGAATGACATTGTCACAAAA
>NZ_RAWT01000101.1:0-1216 GCF_003612005.1 Pyramidobacter sp. CG50-2 | reverse complement strand
GAAAGGGCAGGTAGATATCAATGGACAAGAACAGCGACAAGTACATCCGGGACGTTGACGCCGAGATCGCCGACATCATTATCGAAGAGTACCGCCGCCAGAACCATCAGATCGAGCTGATCGCCTCCGAGAACTTCACCTCGCGCGCCGTCATGGCGGCGATGGGCTCCGTGCTCACCAACAAGTATGCCGAAGGCTACCCCGCCAAACGCTACTACGGCGGCTGCGAAGTCGTCGACAAGGCCGAGAACCTCGCCCGCGACCGTGCCAGGAAACTCTTCGGCTGCGACCACGTCAACGTCCAGCCCCACGCCGGCAGCCAGGCCAACATGGCCGTCTACTTCTCCCAGCTCCAGCCCGGCGACACCATCCTGGCCATGAACCTCACCGACGGCGGACACCTCACCCACGGTTCCCCCGTCAACTTCTCCGGCAGACTCTACAACGTCGTCCCCTACGGCGTCAGCCGCGACACCGAGACCATCGACTTCGACCAGGTGCGCGAGCTTGCCCGCAAGCATCATCCCAAGATGATCGTCTGCGGCGCCAGCGCCTACCCCCGCATCATCGACGCGTCGAAATTCCGCGAGATCGCCGACGAAGTCGGAGCCCTCGTCATGTTCGACATCGCCCACATCGCCGGCCTCGTCGCCGCCGGAGTCCATCCCAATCCCGTGCCCTACTGCGACTTCGTCACCACCACCACCCACAAGACCCTGCGCGGCCCCCGCGGCGGCATGGTCATGTGCAAAGAACAGTACGCCAAGAAACTCGACTCCGCCATCTTCCCCGGCATGCAGGGCGGCCCCCTCATGCACATCATCGCCGCCAAAGCCGTCGCCTTCGCCGAAGCCCTCAGACCCGAGTTCAAGACCTACCAGCAGAACATCGTCGGCAACTGCAAACACCTTGCCGAAAAGATGATGGAGAAAGGCTTCCGCCTCGTCTCCGGCGGCACCGACAACCACCTGATCCTCGTCGACCTGACCAGCAAAGGAGTGACCGGCAAACAGGCGCAGATCGCGCTCGACCAGGCCGGCATCACCGTCAACCGCAACACCATCCCGTTCGAGACCCTGAGCCCGATGGTGACCAGCGGCGTGCGCATCGGTACGGCGGCGGCGACCACGCGCGGCTTCGGGCGCGAGGAAATGGAGAAGATCGCCGGCTGGATCGACCGCGTCGTCACCCACATCGACGACGAAGCGGAGATCGG
>NZ_RAWT01000117.1:0-481 GCF_003612005.1 Pyramidobacter sp. CG50-2 | reverse complement strand
ACCACGGCGATCTCCGTGGCGAACACCGCCGCGGACAGCGACGCGAACATCGCCAGGGAAATTATCGATTTCATCACGCGTTTCATTAAAAAAACCTCCTCGAATAAATAAAAATCCGTTTCCAGATCCGTGACATCACGGTATGACATATCCAAACCACGGACCGCGCCGGAAAACCGAAAAACGAAAGAGAAGGGCGGACGAAAAAACATCCGCCCTCTCCCGCGCGGCTTGCGTCGCGCTCTCGTCGCTCATACCGTTCTCGTTGCGCGTGCTGCTCGGGCCGTCAGCGTTACTTGCGTTTCGACGCCCGCAGCAGACGCTTCAATTCTTCCATGTCGGCCTTCAGTTCGGCGATCTCCTGGCTCTGCAGCGCGTTCGTTTCGGCCTGCTGGGCGTTCGTGCGTTTCAGCGAGGTTACCTCGGCCTGCAGCTGAGCGTTCTCCTTCTGCATCACGTAGACGCTGTTCATGGGGCCCTT
>NZ_RAWT01000076.1:0-7365 GCF_003612005.1 Pyramidobacter sp. CG50-2 | reverse complement strand
GATACCGACGCCGTGAACGTGGCGCAACTGAAAGGTATTTCCAATGGCTACGTTCATGTAAACGGCACAAATACGGCAGGAACCCTGGTAGCAAACAATTATGGCGCGATCAGTGCGACTGCGGGGGCAGCCGGCAAGCAGTCCGTGGCGATCGGCAATAGTGCCAAGGCACAGCCTGCGGCAGATAATGCCGTGGCGGTCGGCTTCAATACCAACGCACAATCGGCCAATGCCGTGGTTATGGGTAGCGGCGCCAATACCAATGCTGCGGGCATTTCCGGCGTGGCTTTGGGAAATGCAGCCTCCGTTCAGACTGATAGCGGCGTGGCTCTTGGCGCCGGTTCTGTTGCCAATCGTGCCGCAGGTACGGCGGGCACAACTACTGCTGGCTGGGATTTTGCCACAGGCGCGGCCTCTACGATAAATAATGCTACTTGGGTGTCTAAGAAAGGTGCCGTGTCTGTAGGAAGCAACGGCACGACCCGTCAGATTATCAACGTGGCTGCCGGTACGCAAGATACCGACGCCGTGAACGTGGCGCAACTGAAAGGTATTTCCAATGGCTACGTTCATGTAAACGGCACAAATACGGCAGGAACCCTGGTGGCAAGCAATTATGGCGCGATCAGTGCGACTGCGGGGGCAGCCGGCAAGCAGTCCGTGGCGATCGGCAATAGTGCCAAGGCACAGCCTGCGGCAGATAATGCCGTGGCGGTCGGCTTCAATACCAACGCACAATCGGCCAATGCCGTGGTTATGGGTAGCGGCGCCAATACCAATGCTGCGGGTGTGGCCGGCGTAGCCTTGGGGCAAAGCGCATCTGCGTCTGCTGCGGCCGGTGTTGCCTTAGGGCAAAGCGCATCTGCGTCTGTAGACAACGGCGTGGCTCTTGGCGCCGGTTCGCAGGGGAATGTGGCCGCTGGAAAAGCGGGCTGGGATTTCGTGACCGGTGCGGCTTCCACTGTTACTACGGCTGCCTGGTTATCTAACAGAGGCGCTGTGTCTGTAGGAAACGGCGGAAGCGTGACCCGCCAGATCACCAGCGTGGCCGCCGGTACAAACGACACCGACGCCGTCAACGTGGCGCAGGTGAAGGGACTTGCCAAACAGCTTGCCGCCGACGGCGTTTCCTATTTCCATGTAAATTCAACGAATGTCGCCGAGGATCCGCTAACGACCAATAAAGGCACGGTCAGCGCCAAAGCCGGCGCGGGCGGCAAGAATTCTCTGGCCGCCGGCGTCAACGCGAAAGTGCAGAAAGACGCCGATGAAAGCACCGCCATCGGGTACAATACGAACGTAACGCAAAAGAACGGCGTTACCGTGGGCAATCGTTCTTTCGTACAAGCGGAAGGCGGTTCGGCTCTGGGGTATAACGCGCAGGTAACGGCGAACGGCAAAAACGGCACGGCTCTCGGCAGCGGCGCGAATGTGCAGGTTGAGGGCGGCGTCGCCTTGGGCGTGAATTCCGTCGCGAATCGCGCGGCAGGTACGGCCGGTTATGATTTTGCAACTGGGCAGGCTTCTGTTGCCGTTACCCCCGTCTGGGTAGCCAATAGAGGGGCTGTTTCCGTCGGCAACGGTTCCAACGTGACCCGCCAGATCACCGGCGTGGCGGCCGGTAAAGAAGGCACCGATGCCGTCAACGTGGCGCAGCTGAAAAACGCCACGAACACATATGTGCATGTGAACGGTACGAATACAGCGGTGACATTGGTAACAAGTAATTATGGCGCGGCCAGCGCCACGGCCGGCGCCGCGGGAAAACAATCCGTAGCTATCGGCAACAGCGCCAAGGTGCAGGCGGCGGCCGACAATGGCATCGCCGTCGGATATAACACGAACGCTCAGGCCGTTAACGCCATTGTGATCGGCAGCGGCGCGAACACAACGACAACGGGCGTCGCCGGCGTGGCGTTGGGGCAGGGGGCTTCGACTTCTGTGGACGGCGGCGTGGCGTTGGGCGCTTCATCCGTCGCCAACCGCGCTTTGGGAACCGTCGGTTGGGATTTCGCCACAGGCGCGGCTTCTACTGCTGCCAATGGAACATGGAAAGCGACGAAGGGCGCGTTGTCCATCGGTAACGGACCTGGAACGACCCGTCAGATCACCAGCGTGGCAGCCGGCTTTTACGATACCGACGCGGTGAACGTAGCGCAGCTGAAAACGTTGAACATAAAAGTAGACAAAGCCAAGACACATTTCTACAGCGTCAACTCCACGGATTCGGGCAAAGGCAATTACAACAACGATGGAGCCAAGGCGTTTAATGCCTTAGCGGCAGGCGTAGAAGTCTCTGCGCAGGGATTGTTCTCCACCGTTGCGGGTTCGTATTCAACGATTGAAGGGAACGGTTCCAACTGGAGCACTGCTAATCCATATAGTGTCTTGGACGCCGCAAAGGGCGCTACGGCAACAATTTATGGCTCATTTAACACCATAAAGCAAGAAGGGGACAAGTATAACGGCGTAACAAACAGCATTGTCGGTACGGCTAATGGAACTGACAAGGCCAATGGCGCACTTATTTTCGGCGCAGGGAACAGTATATCCAATTCTTATAACGATGTAAGTCTTTCTTTCAGCGAGATGCTTGAGTTAGCGCAAGCATACCAAAATAAGGATTATCTCAAAATGGGGACGATCCTTTCCGGTGCCGTTGCCCAAAGCGGCGGCGCGGTTTTGGCGATTGGCGGAGCCAATACGGCGAATTATGCGCAACGCTCCCAGCTGATCGGCGTCGGCAACAAACTGACCGGAACAAGCACTGAGACCAGCGATTTCAACCTGCTCGACGGTTACAAGAACGTCGGCGAAAACGTCAGCCACATTACCGTGATCGGTTCGGAGAACACCGTCAAAAACGGCGACTTCAACATCGTTCTGGGCGACAAGCGCAGCATGGACGGCAAGAGCCACAACGTCGTCATCGGCTCGCTGGACAGCGCCGCGGCGACGGACGCTTCGAACGCCGTCATCCTGGGACATAACGCCAACGCTTCCGTCGACGGCGGCGTGGCGTTGGGCGCTTTCAGCATAGCCGACCGTCAGATGCTGTCGAACGTCTACGTGCCCGCCGGCGCCGGCGCGGCGATGGACACGCTCGTGCGCGGTACGGTGAAGGGTTCCTATGGGGCCGTTTCCGTGGGGAACGCCAACGCGACCCGGCAGATCGCCAACGTAGCCGCCGGCAGCGCCGACACCGACGCGGTGAATGTGGCCCAGCTCAAGGCGCTGGACGCCAAGATCGCCGAGACCAACACCACGGTGGATAAGGGCTTTGCCCTCTCGGCCGACGATAACGGCGTCGTCACCAAGAAACTCGGCCAAGCTGTTCACGTCGCCGGCGACGGCACGAACACCGAGACCAGGGTAGACGGCGGCAAAGTCGTCGTCGCCCTCAAGAACGAGCTGAAATTCGACGTGAAAGACGCTTCCGGCACGCCGACCGGCCAGCTTAGTATCAATAAGGACGACAAGGGCACGATCAACGGCCTGACCAATACGACCTGGGATCCCCTGAGCATCACCTCCGGCCAGGCGGCCACCGAAGACCAGCTCAAGGCCGTGGACGACAAGATCGCCAACATTTCCGGCAACGCCATGACCAGCTGGGACGCCCAGATCGACGGCGTGAAAGTGAAGACCGTCAGCAAGACCGACAACGTCCTCAACTTCAAGGCGGGCAGCAACATCAAACTGAGCAACGACTCCGGGGCCGTCAAGGTGCGCGTCGTCGACGCGCCCACCTTCGCCGGCAAAGTCACCGCCAAAGGCTTCGACGCGACCGGCAATAAAGTCGTCAACGTCGCCAAGGGCGAAGTCAGCCAGACCAGCGCCGACGCGGTCAACGGCTCGCAGCTCTGGGGCGTCTCGTCGAGCGTCGCCACCCACTTCGGCGGCGGCTCCACGATCAACGCCGACGGCACGGTCTCCGCGCCGACCTACACCATCCGCGGCGGCACGTACCATAACGTCGGCGACGCCCTCAGCGCCGTAGACACACAGTTCAACAACATCTACAACAACTTTGGTAACGTCTATAACCAGATGGGCGAACTGAGAAACGAAATCAAGAGCACCGGCGCGCTCGGCTCCGCGCTCGCCGGACTGAAACCGATGCAGTACGACCCCGTCGAACCCAGCCAGATCATGGCCGGTTTCGGAGCGTACAGAGGCGAGTACGCGCTGGCCCTCGGCTTTGCGCACTACCTGAAGGAAGACTTCATGGTCCACGCCGGAGTGTCCGTCACGCATCACGGCGAGTCGATGGCCAACGCCGGGCTGACGTGGAAGATCGGGCGCAAGGAAGACAAGGACGCGATCCCCGAGCGCTACCGCAAGGGTCCGATCAGCAGCGTCTACGTGATGCAGAAGGAGAACGCCGAATTGCAAGCCGAAGTGGCTTCGCTGCGGCAGACCAACATGCGCCAGGCCGAGCAGATGGCCGAGATGAACGCGCGCGTGGAGAGGCTGGAGCGTCTGCTGCAGAGCGGCAGAAAAGCGAACTGACGTTCAAGGGCGAAGGGGGCGGATTGGCGGTTGAGATCCGCCCTCTTCTTTGTGGTACAATGTGATGTGGAAATTAAAATTTTTTTCTGTGTGGAGGGTTTGCGATGAGACGAGCGATGACGATTTTTCTGGCGGTACTGCTGATGGGTGCGGCGGCGGGAACGGCTCCGGCCACGGAGATCGCGGTGGTGGATGCGGAGAGGATCCTGGCCCAGTCGACTCCCGGCAAGAAGGGGCAGGAGCACCTGAACGAGGTGCAGAAAGTGCTTCAGAAGGGATACAACGACTTGGTGGCTCTGTACCGCGGCCGGGAGAACTCGCCCGAGGCGCAGGAGATCATCAGGCAGGGACAGGCTGCGCTGGAGCAGCAGATGGCGGTCGAGCGCAATGCCGTGCTGGCGGTTCTGCAGTCGGAACTGATGGCGGCAACGGAGGCGTGGCAGAAGAAAAATCCCAAGATTCAGGCGGTCGTGAGCCGTCAGCTGCTTCTTGGCGCAGTCCCCAAGCTCGACGTGACGAGCGCGGTGATGAAGGAAATGAACAAGCGCACTCCCAAGTTTGCCGCTTTGCCCACGGTGACGGTGAACAAACCGGCTCCGGCTCAGCCTGCCCAAAAGTAGAAACGATCTTTTACAGCGCTGTCTTGAAGAGCGCGTATTGAAAGTACGACGCGATCCCCGCCGCTGGATTCGGAAAAAACGAGTCCAACGGCGGGGATCGTCTTGTTTGCCGCGCTTATCGCTTCGACAAAAAGAGCCGGGACGCAGGAGACGAAAATGTCCGCTGCATCCCGGCGTTCGTTTGTGGAGCCAGAAAGCTTATTTGACGTTCAGAGGCAGGTACTGCGTGCGGCCGTATCTGCGGATCAGCAGGGGCACACGGTTTCTCTTGGTGGAACCGATGACCTTGAACAGATCGCCGGAGTTGTTCACTTCGCGGCCGCCGGCCTGGAGGATGATGTCGCCGCGGCGCAGGCCGGAGCGAGCCGCCAGGGATTTTTCTTCCACTTCGGTGACGACCAGGCCGCTGTCGCGCTCCGAGAGCTTCAGCTCTTTGCGCAGTTCCGGAGTGATCGTTGCCACGGTGAAGCCGATTTTCTCCGCCGTGCTGGCGTCGGCGACCGTGGTATCCACTTCCGCAAGCGTCAGCGAGAAGTTCATGGTCTTGCCGTTGCGGAGCACCTCGAGATTGATCTTGTCGCCGGCCATGTGCTGGCGCACCGAAGTGCTCAGCTTGACGCTGTCTTCCACCTCTTTGCCGTCGAGCTTGACGATGACGTCGCCGCGCTTCAGGCCGGCCTTTTCGGCGGGAGAGTCGGGGACCACGTCGGCGATCAGGGCGCCCTTGGTGTTCTTCAGCTCGAAAGCCGAAGCGATGTCCTCGGTGATGGGCTGCAGATAGACGCCCATCTGGCCGCGGCGGACTTTGCCGTAGGCGACGATGTCGTTCATGACCTGCTTGGCCATGTTGATGGGGATCGCGAAGCCGATTCCCTGGGCCGAGGGGATAATGGCCGTGTTGATGCCGATCACGCGGCCCTGCATGTCAAGCAGGGGGCCGCCGCTGTTGCCGGGGTTGATCGAAGCGTCGGTCTGCAGGAAACCGTCGAAATTGAAGTTCTGCAAGTGAATGCTGCGGTTGCGCGCCGAAAGGACGCCGACCGTCACGGTGGGCTCCAGCCCCAGCCCCAGCGTGTTGCCGATGGCGACCATGGTCTCGCCGACGCGGATCTTGTCGCTGTCGCCCAGCTCGAGCGTGGGAAGGTCTTTGCCGTCCACCTTGATCACGGCGATGTCGAACGTCGGATCGCGTCCGATCACCGAAGCTTCCATGGTCTTGCCGTCGAAGAACGTGACCGTGATCTTGTCGGCGCCGTCGATGACGTGGTTGTTGGTGAGGATGCGGCCGTCCTTGGAGACGACGAAGCCGCTCCCGGCCCCTTTCATGGGAACGCGGCGCGTGTACTCGCGAAACATGTCGCCGAAGAACTCCCTGAAGAAGGGGTCGTTGGGCAGCCCCTGATTCACCGTGCGCGTGACCGTACCTTCGACGTCGATATTGACGACCGCGTGACCGACCTTCTCGACCAGATCGGCCACGGGACTGCCGGCAGTCAGCGCTTCAGGCGGTAACGTCCCAGAAAAAGCGGGTATGCTGCCTGCGACCATGGCACCCAGTATAATGCCTATAAGAGATCTTTTCAGTTTTCTCAGTTCCATAAAATTTCACCTCCGCAAAGAATCGGGCAGGACGCGACGGTCCCGCCTCAACGATGCACATATTACACGAAAACGGCTGTTTGCGCATTGATGTTTTATACAAAACAGCTAAACTTGAATTTATTCTTTGCTCCTTTCAAATCAATAAAGTTTATCCAAAAGACGGCACTCGGCCGAGAGAAGAATCATTTGTTTGGGAACCGACGGGCATCGCCGCGCCGTGAAAATTTTGTGACAATGTTTCAATAACGTGGATTAATTGTGTCAGATCGGATTATAAGTTCGAGAATCTGGGAGTAAAATCGTTGAATGAGCGCGAAATGTCCCGCAATGAAATCGAAAAGTCGTCGTTCAAAAAATACAGAATGCTTTTCGTAGATATGGACATAATCGCCGGTTCGCGTTAATATACGCCGTGTTGCGCGCGGGAAAGCCGTTTTTGGAAGAGAGAGAGCGGCTGGAGAGCGTGCGACGCCGTTTCTTGACAACCGAAGAGGACGAGGAAGAGAAGCCAAGCGGGAACGATCCGAGAAGATGGAACAGGTAAGGATAAAGGATTCAACGGAGAGTTTGATCCTGGCTCAGGACGAACGCTGGCGGCGTGCTTAACACATGCAAGTTGAGCGAGGATGAT
>NZ_RAWT01000075.1:0-8174 GCF_003612005.1 Pyramidobacter sp. CG50-2 | reverse complement strand
AATGCAAGCTTCTTTTAATTCAGATTTAATGCAACGGGGTACCGGATGTTGCGTTGCATTTACCTTGAAGAATTTCAGCGAGTACAAAAGCTTCAGCGCCGCTTCATCTATCTCTTTATCTTCTGGCGTCTTGTCATATCGTAATCTCCTTGCGTACCTGTCAGTGTCAGTCGGGATATTTTCTTCACCTAATTCCAACGGCGGGCGGCGAGGATGCCGATACACCACATCAATGGCCAAAGTGCAATAAGAATTATCGGGAAATGTCATTTTCACGCCTAGTTCTGAACACTCTTCCAATTTCACGCCATGAATCATCATGAGAACATTCTCCTTTCACACTTTCCCCGAAAAGAAAGCCGCCGTGTTACAATACAAGCGGCCTTCTTCTCAGGCCCTCGCCCTTGCTACTGTCTGCACGCGCCAACGTTCGAGACAGTTCCAAGGGCCTTTTTGATGCGCCGTGCTGAATCGACGTGCTTCAATCCATCACCTCTCTTGTATATCATCTACATGTTTCAGTAGATATTCTACCATGACAAATACAAATGTCAATAGATAAGCTACCTAATAGAAAAACACTTCTTTCTATTTAGGTAGAATCATGATAAAATACGTAGCCAGAAAGGATGTGAAATAATGCCGTTTAACTATAAACCGCTTTTGAAGCTGCTTATTGACAGAGACATGACAAGAGAGGAACTCAGGAAAACTGTAAAAGCAGGGCCGACTAGCTTTGCCCGTATCGGCAAAAATGAAAACGTTTCCATGGACTTGCTCGACCGCATCTGTTCCGCCCTTCGCGCGCCGATCCAGAACGTGATCGAGCACGAGCCTGCGGCCAGCGCTGAAGCCGACGAACCGGAAGCCGGCCGCGAAGGGAAGGAGCAGGCTCATGATTAGCTATTCCCGCCTCGCGGAGCTGAAGAGCAGGCTCGACGCCTGCCGGCCATTGACGCCCGGAGAGCTGGAACGCCTTCGGGAACAGTTCACGATCGAGTACACCTACAACTCCAACGCCATCGAGGGCAACACGCTCACGCTCAGAGAAACGGCGCTTGTGCTGGAAGGGATCACCATCGGCGAGAAGCCGCTGAAAGACCACCTGGAAGCCATCGGCCACCGCGACGCCTTCGCCTGCGTCGAGCGGCTCGTCTCGGAAAAAGAACCGTTGACGGAGTGGCGCATCCGGGAAATCCATTCCCTCGTACTCATGGACAGGCCGGAAGACAAGGGCCGGTATCGGCAAGTGCCCGTCGTCATCGCCGGGGCTTTCCACACGCCGACGGAGCCGCTGCTGATCCATGAGGAAATGGCCGCTCTGCTGAGAGACTTCGCCGCCACGGACAAGAACGAGGTCGAGGCGGCGGCATTGTTCCATCTCCGCTTCGAGGGCATCCATCCCTTCATCGACGGCAACGGGCGCACGGGGCGGCTGCTGCTGAACTTCATGCTCATGCAGGCGGGCTTCCCGCCCGTCAACGTGAAATACAGCGATCGCCGCCGTTATTACGCTGCCTTTGATTCCTACTACAGAGACGGCGATTCCGCGCCGATGACCGGTCTGGTTAAGGAGTGCCTCGAGGCTCGTTTGCTGGAGTATTTGAAGGTACTGGATTGACCGCGAAGGGAAAGAGCAGACGGCTTCTTGACGTGTAATTCATCTTGCACTACAATATTTTCAGAGGTGATGAAGATGAACGCGGAGAATACAACCGTCGTCAACGTCCGCATGCCGCAGCAGATCAAGCACGACGCTCAGCAGATCCTTTCCGAACTTGGCCTCAGCACCAGCGACGCCGTGCGGCTGTTCTTTCGCCAGATCGTCGATGAAGGCGGTCTTCCCTTCCAGCCGCGCCTCAGCGCCGAAACGCTTCAGGCCATGGCCGACGCGGAAGCCGGAAGACTCGAAGAAGTGACACTCGACCAGCTGAAGGCCGAACTTGATGCGATCCATTAAATGAACCGTTTTCCAAAAAACAAAAAGTCCATTCAGTTGAATATCGTAAATTTCATGAACTAATTTGTCAGGGCAAGCCGCCTCTCGATCTGAGAAGCGGCTTTGTTATTTCCTAACAGCGCCCTTGAATGCGCTCCCACGCAGCCAGCATCGCGCCGTGGACTATGGCCATGTCGTCGTCGGTCGGGGCGCGGTTGACCCTCCGGATGAACTCCCGCCCTTGCAGCGGGCCGAGGGAAGGAACCTGATCGTCAGGCTCCAGAACGGCAATCTTGTCGGCCGGGGAACGCGCCTGGTACAGCGCGGCCCTCGATCCGTCCGCGAAGGTGAGCTCGGCTATGGCCATGTACTCAAATTTCGCCGTCAGCCCATTCTCTTCCATCAACCGCTGAAAATCTGTTCTCTCACTCTGCATTGCTATCAGCACTCCCGTCTCTTACACCCTTGAGGAAGACGATGAACGGATCGTCCTCGCTCCCGATCTTGCTTGTGCCGCTCGTATCGCGATACAGCTTGTCCCGCTTCTCGATCCTCCACGCCGCGGCCTTCCAGTCGCGTTCTCCGGCCAGACCGATCACCTCCATGTCGTTCCGCGTCACCTCCGCGAAAGCGATATTCACCTCCTTCACGAAGTCGTGGAACTTGCCGCGTTTTTCCTCTTTGCCGCGCCTCAGCCAGTTGTAAAAGGTCTGCCGCGTAATCCCTGCGACTGCCGCGGCGGTTTCTATGTACACGCCGCAGCGGATCGCGTCGATGATCTTGTCCTTCACCTCTTTCGTCAGCTTTTGCGGCATACCTGCTTTAGGACGCGCCAGCTTAACGCCCTTCGGCTTGCTTCCCATGGTTAAAACCTCCTAAGTACGTAAACTTTCATTCATTTTATCCACACTTCCGCACAACGAGCCTTCCGCGAGGGAAAGAACACTCAGGCGGCACTTCCCGGATCAGCCGCATGGCATCCGCTCGATCGTTCGCCACACCCCGCAGCACCTCCGTTTCGCGGCCTCTCTCGTCTCTGTATACGACGGCAAACTCGGAAATGCCCGTTTCTACAGCCTGCCAGCTTCTTACGTTAAAGACGCCGGGATCATGATCGAAGGCCCAGCGGTACGATACAAGATCCTGCGCCGCCGCAGCTTTGTCCAGTGCGTCAAGGCGGTCTTGTGCCGCGCCGTGCCAGATGACCGTCTCTCTATCTCTCACTGCGAAATAGCTCACCCTGAACGCCTCCGTTCTCATTCTCTACGCCCTTGCGGCGCTGTATCGTCCTGACGACCATATCCACCAGTTCAGGCTTCTTCATCTGCGCCCAGTCGGCGTAGAAGCAGAGCCACGAGCGGGAAGCGTAGCCGTTCTGCTTGTCGTACTCGCTCTGCATGGCTGAGGGCCGGCAATGCCGCCCGCGCGTCCAGTTTCCGCCCTGGATCTCCAAAGCGACGCGCACGCGGGGCCATGCGACGTCACTTCTCCAGAGCCGGTCAGGCCGGGCGAAGTGGTACTCAAAGAAGTACTCCTCGCCCGTCCGGCGGCTAATCTCTTCCGCAACGATCAGCTTGAGGGCGTCGCGCTGCTGATCAGTCATCCGTCTCACCCTCCAGCCATAAGTCAGGCGGTGAAATCGTTACACGATCCCTGCCAAAGTCCGCCCGCTCTCCGAACTGGTTCAGCAGCGCCTGGCGAACAACCTCGGGCGAGCATCCCGCCCTTTCCGCAAGGGAAGAAATGGGGGCTGAAAATTTTTGCAGGATAAATCCCGTTTTTTCGTACTCACCTAAATAATGCTGTGACGCTGTTACGCCTGTTACGCTGTTACGCTTTTCGCCTAAACCATTGGTATCACTGCTTCGGATCGGCGTAACAACAGGCGTAACAGAAGCGTAACAATCCCGTTCTTGTCCCACCGTAACACCCGTAACACCCGTAACAGGCGTAACAGGCGTAACAGGCGTAACAGAAAAGAGAGAGAGATTATTATTATTTATAGGGGGGTCTTCTTTTTCTTCGTGGCACGGGGTTGCTTCTTCTGCGAGGTAATAACTGCCGTTGCTGAACCGCTGGAGCTGGCCCGCATCTTTAAGGCGCTTAACGTACACCCGGACGCTTTGCGGAGAAATTTCCGCCGCTTCCGCGATCTGCTTGGGCGACATCGGCGCGCCGCTTTCTTCCAGAGCGTCGAAGATGGCCCTCGCCGTGCCGGTTTCCTTCTCGCGGCGCTCCTTGTAGAGCTCCTCCGGCGTGGAGAGACGCCAGCCCGCAGGCTTCGTCCAACGGATGGGAATATCGTCGGTACAGTCCATGTCTCGTCCCGTCCGCTCGATCACCGCTGTTTCGCTCTGTCCTTCGCGCTTCAGGGCGAGGATCGCATCCG
Source organism: Pyramidobacter sp. CG50-2 (assembly GCF_003612005.1). Classification (NCBI taxonomy): domain Bacteria; kingdom Thermotogati; phylum Synergistota; class Synergistia; order Synergistales; family Dethiosulfovibrionaceae; genus Pyramidobacter; species Pyramidobacter sp. CG50-2. Next base: position 3,846 of record NZ_RAWT01000075.1, on the reverse strand, counting down.
CGGCACTCGGCAAGCCCATGGAACCGGACAGCCCTTCCAGCATCTCGCCTTTTGCCGCGCCGCCTTTTTTCAGGTGGTGGACGAGAAGGATCGGCGTATCCGTCATGTCGGCCAGCGCTTTCAGCGGCCCCACAGCCTTATAGTCGGCTTCGTAGGCGTTCAGGCCTTTCCTTGTTCCAGACGTCGATAACTACGAGCGAAGGGCTATTTTCAACGACCCATTCCAGCAGTTGCTCAAGCCCTCCGGCGTCGAGGCGTGGGAAGGTCGTTGTGAAGCTCATGACAGAGGGAACGCCACCCATAGGGTAGAGCAGCTGGAGCCGCTCTTTTAAACGTGCCTGAGTGTCTTCCAGAGCCGCATAGAGTACAGCCCCCTGCGTCGTCTTCATGCCAAAAAAGGGCTTTCCAGCCGCGACCGCCGCGCCCATTTGCAGAACGAGCCAGCTCTTGCCCTTCTTGGCAATCGAGGCGAGCACTGTCAGCCCCGAAGGGACAAGCCCCTCGACCGCCCACTTCTTGGCTTCGAATCTTGTGGCCATGAGCGCAGACGCGCTGATAAACTCCGGCTTGCTCCGCGTCGCTTCCGAAGACTGCATCTTGCACAGCATCCGCGACAGCTTCAGACGCTTCTCAAACTCCGTGCGGGCGGCCTCGAAGCCCTTGGCGAGAACAACGTCGTTCCAGTCGGTATTGTTCTCTCCTTTGGGAATAGCCTTCAGGGCGTCGGGAATCGCGGGGCGCAGGACGTCATTTTCGTGCCCCCGTCCGCGCTTTTTCGCTTCGCCCAGCCGCACGGTATTGTAGGCGTCTTCTCCGGTTTCGCCCGCGTCGGTGGCGATGACGATCTCCCTGCCCGGGAACCGCGAAGAAAAAGCCGCCGCCACGACTGGCACGTTGCCCGCCCCGAAGCAGCAGATCGCGCGCGCGGAGTCGCCGACAAAGCGCTTTACGGTTGCCGCAGTGGCCATGCCCTCGCAGAAGACGATCGGAGCGTCTTTTTTGGAGCATGTTCCCGCTTCCCAGTACCCGGCCTCTTTAACGCCAAGGTCACGCTTACCCCACTTGCCATCAGCCTTGAAGCAGTCGATCAGTTCCACGCCGACGAGCTGATCCGTCTTCGCGTCCCTCACGGGAACGACCAGCTGCCCGCGGCGGGGAATCTTCTGGTACGGCTTCGGTACAGCGGGGCCGCTAAAGGAAAGCACCCGCAGATCAAGGCCCGCTGCATCGAGCTGCTTGGCCTTCAGATATTCATGAGTCGATACTCCTTCTTCAACGCTCATATCCCACACGGTACGGGCCGCCTCAACCCTTGCCTTGTTCTCGGCCTCTGCCTTGGCGTCCTGTTCTTTCCTCGAGGAAGAAGTTCCACCGCCCGCGTATTCCGGCGCGGGAACGCCCAGACGGGCGGCAAGCTCCGTCAGATTTCCGTTTTCGCCCATTGCGAAATCGTTCCAGCACCCTTTTTCTAAGTTGACTGAGAAGGAAGGGTTATGGTCTTCCCGCAGCGGCGAGCACATGACCAGCTCGTCGCTGCCGCTTCGCGTCAGTTTCTCGACTTGAGGCTCGACGTGTTCCTCGAACCAGGCAGCGTTTATGTCCCTCTGACTAGTCATCGCTCGCCGCCTCCTTCCCCACGCCGATCAGGACATATTTCCCTTCAATGGCCAGCACTGGCCAGCCATCGGCGCGCAGATACTCCACGAGACGCGCCAGCTCATCAGGCGATACGCCCGGAACAGCTTCGACGGCATCCCCGCGAAGGAGAGATTGAAGCACGGCCCGCTTTTTCTTAATGTCTTCCGGCGTCTGCTCCAAAGAGTAGCGCGCCAGCCCGGATACGCCACCGACATCAACAGTTTCGGTTTTGATGGGGAAGCCGAAATCGTTCCGCAGCTCGCTGATGCGTGCCGCCAGCCGCCGCACTCCGTAAAGCGCCTGCGCTTCGTCCTGCGTCAGCGTCCTGCCGCTTTTCAGATGGCGCAGCACAAGCGCCCGCTGCGTTCTCGCCGCCGTCCTGTTGATGCTTTCCTGAGCGCTCATGCCGCCACCTCCTGCCGGATAAAAAGCACGAAAAATACCGACCACTGCGCGCACCGCATAATCGCGGGCCGCAACGCTCGGTTCCTTATTACCATTATTCCATTTTTCAGATTTTTTACTACACTATGATGATCTGCCTCCGATCCGTCCCCGTCTCCATCTCCATCGCCCGAACCGCCGTCGTCATCGTCGCCGGAGTCGGAGTTGGCATGGGAAGACGCAGCCACGAAGGAAGAACGAGAGCGCCCCTGTTTAGGCCTCCCCCTCCGGCCTCGATGTCTTACGCTATAGCAAGCCTTTTTTCTCCTGGCGACACGTAAAATATCTTTGCAGCTTGCGCGCCAAAAACTTTCTTTTCGACGCTCTTCCTGTGCATAACAGGAAATGGCATCGAATACCTTATCATATACAACATCCCATCCAGGGCACTGGTCTTTCACATACTCTAGCTCTTCGTCGTCCAGACGTGACTCCGCTTCTTCACAGAGACTGTAAATGATATCCTCAGCAGCGCTGGAACAGATTTTTTCTATCAACACTTTCCGCTGGCGATTAGAAATCTCCATATCAAAACTGACATAGCTATTGCCTTTGAGATCAAAACTCAAATTCACAGAATAACTCGCCTTTGTGTTATAATAAAAGTACAAAGTGTTCATCTCCTCCAGTCTTACGACCGTTCCCGGAATCTCACCCGGTGAGCGGTCTTTTTTTATCCTCACGCCAGCATACGCGGCGCGCCCCGGTCGTCGGCAATCATGTCGCGCGGCACGCCGATGCACGCAGATACGCCTAACAACTCATCACTGGTCAAGTAGCGACTCCTATCCCCCCTCTCAAAATTCCTGTACCGTGCCGCGTCAATGCCCGTCTGCTCTGAGACCGCCTTCACCGAAATATCACGCCGCATACGTTCGAACTTTGCCACTGTCAACATTTTTCACTCACCTCTCTTTCGTACTTTTATACCATATATAGAGCAATTGCGCAAGAGTTTTCCACTAAATAAGGCACTCCATAAACCTCCCTTTTTGTGGTAACATGAGTAATCATACGGATCAAGGAGGTGAGTAATGGATAGTCAGAAAAATATAATTTTTATTAAATGTAGAGACTCAAGGCGCAACACAGGAATGTTTACAACTTGAAATGCACGTTCGGCTTCCCAGCAGCAACTGATTCATACAAAAAAGCGCCGGAACGCAGTCCATGAACAACATACATGGAAACGTTCCGACGCTTTGAAATCACTGCATGGCGGAGGGAAGAGGATTTGAACCCCCGAGGGGCGTGAACCCCTGGCTGATTTCGAGTCAGCTGCCTTCGACCACTCGGCCATCCCTCCGCAGACGAAGGGTATTATAGCACAACCCGAAGAGCTTGCCTAGTTGTTTCTGCCGTCGGAGAGCCGACCGAATTTCGTTGAAATTCTTCAAGGTAAATGCAACGCAACATCCGGTACCCCGTTGCATTAAATCTGAATTAAAAGAAGCTTGCATTTAGGGCTTGTTAAAAAAAACATTTCAGCTTGTATTATTTCAATAAAATAACACTGGCAGCAACAAGAACAAAAGCGAAAAACGAAGCGTCAAGTTTGTCATAGCGGGTGAAAATTCTACGGAACCATTTGATTTTCTGAAAGAAACATTCAACCAAGTGTCGTTCCTTGTAAACATGCTCATCTATAAACCACGGTTCGGGATTATCGCTCTTCGGCGGGATAGTGTAACTTCCCTCCCGAGAAGTAATGTACTCTCTGATGGCTTGCGAACCGTAAGCCTTATCGCCGATGACGTTGCTCCC
>NZ_RAWT01000074.1:0-8366 GCF_003612005.1 Pyramidobacter sp. CG50-2 | reverse complement strand
TGTACGTTCGCGTAGACGTTGTTATGGCGGCACGATGGGGAGTTCTTTCGAGGTGTCTTGCTGTGATGAGAGTGTGAGGGGGTGACTTTTTTAATGAGCAGTTATGGTGACTTTTTTATTGGCTATTGACAGTATCATCTGAATATATTGCCCAAAGATTTCTCATATTCGATCTGCCATTCGCCGGCCGTCGTGCGGCCGATCATCACGAGAGGGGCCGCGCGGGACATCTTTTCGTGAAAAACGCCGTTCGGCTTGTCCAGGAAGTTTCACCATTTTCCGACAGCAGATTGAAAAATTTTTTTTAAAAACGAGGGACCGCGCGCCATTTTTCAAGGCTCGGTCCCTTGCATTTTGTCGTGAGTCTTACAGTTTTCTTTAAAATAATCGTCGTTTTCGCCCGTTCGACGATTCGGCATATCAAAATGATACTTTCGGGGCCTGGGCTTCGCCGGCGTCGCTCAGTTCGAAGAAATCGGCGCGGCGGAAACCGGTCAGCGCCGCCACCAGCGACGAGGGGAAGGAGCGCACGGCCACGTTGTACTCGCGCACGGCGCCGTTGTAATAGCGGCGCGCCAGCTGCAGGTCGTCTTCGAGACGGCCCAATTCGCTCATGAGATCGCTGAAGGCGCGGTCGGCCTTGATCTGGGGATAGGCTTCGGCGACGGCGATGAAACGTCCCAAAGCGGCGGTGAGGGCGCTTTCGGCGGCGGCGATCTCGCGGGGCGAACCGCTCCCCTGCGCCGCGCGGGCCTGCGTAACGCTGAGCAACAGTTCTTTCTCGTGGCCGGCCAGGCCTTGTGCGGACGCGACGAGATTGGGCACCAGATCGTGGCGGCGTTTCAGCTGCACGGAAATGCCGCTCCAGCCTTCGTCCCGGCGCAAACCGAGGCGCACCAGCCGGTTATAAACGGTCACACCCCACAGCCCGATCAGGGCGGCCACGATGACGTAAAAAACGCTTGGGTTCATCGAGAAACCTCCTTTGCAGAGATGATGAAAGTATATCAAAAAAGGGTGCCGGCCGCAGCGCTTTTCCTCCCCTACACCAAAAAAACGGAGCGAGACAACGATCACCGTTTCTCTCGCTCCGTTTTGTGTACGATGAGGCGTTCTCTTTGAGGACGTCTCGAACAGCGCCTCTATGCGAACTTACGTCCGGCTTCGGGATCAGGCTTTCAGTTTGCCGTCGCTGTCGAAGTCGTCCAGCGCCTTGGAAACGACCTTGGCCAGGCCGATCAGGGCGATCAAGTTGGGGAACACCATGATGCCGTTGAAGAAATCGGAAAGTTCCCAGACGAGGTCGAGCTTGAGGACGGAACCGAGGATAACGAACGCGACGACGATGAGGCGGTACGGCGTGAGCCCCTTGTTGCCGAACAGGTACTTGATGTTCTGCTCGCCGAAGAAATACCAGCCGATGACGGTCGAGAACGCGAAGAAAAGCATGCAGATGGCCACGAAGGGAAGTCCCCATTCGCCAAGTCCGATCCTGAACGCGTTCTGCGTCAGCGAGATGCCGCTGGTTTTGCCGTCGAGAGCGCCGGTGACGAAGATGACGAAAGCCGTCATGTTGAGGACGACGAACGTATCGATGAAAACGCCCATGATCGCGGCAAGGCCCTGCTCCGCCGGGTGCTTGACCTTGGCGACGGCGTGGGCGTGAGGCGTGGAGCCCATGCCGGCCTCATTGGAGAACAGGCCGCGGGCGACGCCGTAACGGACGGCTTCCTTGATCGTCGCGCCGATCAGGCCGCCGGTCGCGGCCTTGGGATCGAAAGCGCCGTCGATGATCATCCAGAACATGTGAGGGATCTTGGCGCCGAAACGGACCAAGATATAGAGACCACCCAGAAGGTACAGGCCGGCCATGATGGGGACGATCTTCTCGGTCAGAGAAGCGATGCGGCCAACGCCGCCGAAGAACACGTAAGCGGAGACGGCGCCGACGATGCAGCCGACGATCAGACGGTTCGTGCCGAAGGCGTTGCTGAACGCGTCGGCGATGGAGTTGGACTGCACCATGTTGCCGATAAATCCGAGAGCGATGATGATCGCGACGGAGAAGAAGATCGCCAGCGGCCGGCAGTGAAGACCTTCGGTGATGTAGTACGCCGGGCCGCCGACGACGTTGCCGAGATCGTCCTTGCCCTTGTAAGTCTGAGCCAGAACGGCTTCGGCGAAGATCGTGCCCATGCCGAAGAAGGCGGCGATCCACATCCAGAAGATGGCGCCAGGGCCGCCCATGGCGATGGCCGTCGCCGCGCCGGCCAGATTGCCGGTGCCGACCTGAGCGGCGATGGCCGTAGCCAAAGCCTGGAACGAGCTCATGCCTTCCTTGCCGGCACGCTCGCCGAAGAGCGTCAGGCCGCCAAACACGTGCTTGAACGCCTGGCCGAATTTGCGAACCTGAACGAACTTGAGGCGAAGCGTAAAATACAATCCTGTGCCGCAGAGAAGAGGAATCAGACAGTAAAGTCCCCAGATAAAACTGTTCGCTTTTGAAACCAATGCCGTCAGTTGATCCATATATGAAAGCCTCCCTAGAATTAATAAAAACAACATTGTGCTGCAATGAAATTGCAGCTGATTGAAAGCCTTGCACAAACTTTGGGCAGAAAGTTGTGAAAAGCTTACAAATCATACCGGTATTATGCGTTTTCTTTCACGAATTTACAACAGATACTTTACGGCAAAAAAATCTTTAGAATTAAAAATATATCCATATTTTTAAAGCATCCACAAACAGAATTGCTCAGGTTTCGCCCCGAAAAAGGCACTGGTCAGGTTTCGCAAGTTTCAAGAGAAAAAAGTTTGCCGCCGCGTCCGCACCGCCGCAAAAAACTTCATGCAGCTTTTTGCCGTGCGCTTTTCCCACGCTCATCTTCAGAGGCGAAGGCAAAATTCATTCTCTCCAAAAATCCGGAAGCACAGAAGATGCGGATGAGGTAAAATAAAATGTATGCGCGTCGTCGTTTTCATTTCTGCATCCTCACACGCGAATCCCCCATTTATATTTCTATGGAAGAAACCTCAAGGAGATCCTCATGGGAAAAACAAAGTTCGCTGCGGCGTTGCTGTTGAGCGTCGTTTTCGTCCTGCCGGCGCGCGGCGCCCCGGCGGAAAAAGCGAAAGCGCCGGCGGCGGTTTCGAAATCGGACAAGCGCACGGCGCAGGGACTGCGGGCCTGGTTTGACGGGCGGGAGCGGGAAGCGGAAGAGATTTTTTCCCGCATCACGCGGGAGAACTCTTCCGACCCCGTCCCCTATCACGCCCTGGCCATCCTTCTCTCCGACCGGCAGCAGGATTACTCTCGGATCACCGAGCTTTACAACCGTCACAAAGCGCTTTCTCCCGAGAGCGGCGACGCCTACAGCGCCATTCTGCCGATCCTCGACGAATACGCCCGCAAAGGCTGCGTCCAGGCGCAGCTGCTTCTCGCCCGCGCGCAGGATTGGGGGCTGGCCGCGGCCCCGGACGGGATCCATCCCATGCTCTGGCTGCGCCGTGCGGCCGACGGGGGCTATGCGCAGGCGCAGCGGGAGCTTGGGCTCCTCTACGAAACGGGGAAAAGGCTCGAGAAAGACACCGCGCGGGCCATCGCGCTTTACAGCGAAGCCGCGGCGCAGAACGACGCTTTTGCGATGAAGTTTCTCGCCGTGCTGTATCTGAACGGGAACAACCCCGCTTACAGGCGAACGGCTTTCGAGCTTCTCAAACGGGCGGAGCGGGCGAATCTGCCCGAAGCGCAGCTGCTCCTCGCCCAGCTTTATCAAAAAGGGATTTTCGTGAAGAAAGACGTGAAGCGGGCCGTGCGATGGTACAAAAAAGCGGCCCGGAACGGCAGTTCGGAGGCCATGAATATCCTGGCCTGGCGCTGCGAAAACGGCGAAGGCGTCAAAAAATCGCCGGCGGAGGCGCTGCGATGGTACAAGGCCGCCGCCGAACGGGGGGAGCATAACGCGCTCTTTCGTCTGGGTGTTCTGTATTACACGGGCAAACACGTCGCGGCCGATCACGCGCTGGCCTTCGAATATTTCAAGAAAGCGGCGGAGCTCGGCGACGTCGCGGCCTGGTACAACGTGGCCTGGCTGAACAAAACGGGCGACGGCACGGCGCAGAACTTTCAGGAGGCGAAGACCTGGTTCGAACGCGCGGCGCTGACGGGCAACAGCCGCGCGCAGATCAATCTCGGCGTGATGTACGCCAACGGCGAGGGATTCCCCGTCGATTTCGAGGAGGCCTGCTTCTGGTTCGAGCTGTCGAAGCTCTGCGGCAACGAGGACGCGCGGCAAGGGCTGGATTTCGTCGCGCCGCAACTGGATGACGCGGCCAAAGACCGCGCCCGGCGCCGTGCGCAGCGGACTTTCAAACGGATGCGCCGGCAGCGTGACGAGCAGCCGTAAGGTCCCGCCCGCGCCGCGCCGGTCGACGGGAGGGACGGAGGAGTTTTTTCCGGCGGAGATCCTTTCGAGCCGCGGCAGCGCCGCCATACGAAAAGCGGCCGGGAACCGATGAAATCCGGATCATCGGTTCCCGGCCGCTTTTGATTGTTCCACGTGGAACATCGCGGTACGGGGAACTTTCGCGCTTTATTCAAGGCTGACAGAGCGGTTCTCGCGGTCGGCGACAACGATGCGGCACGTTCCGCCAAGATGGCGCCGTGTTTTTTCCGCCAGCGTTTCCAGCGCGCGGCGCAGATCCTCGCGGCGTTCCGGCGCGACGGATTCGATGACCAGAAAGGCGTTGGTCGTGTCTTCGGTCAGCATGGTGCGCTGACCGTCGCGCCAGTTCCAGCAGCGGCATACGGCGCCGGCGTCGTCGCGGTAGCAGACTTCGCCGGGCAGCGTCGGCTCTTCCGCCTCGTCGCCAAGCGCCAGGAAAGGATCGCCGCCGGCGCTGACGTCGAGACGCAGGTCTCCCCGAAAGGCGTCGAGATCTTCGCCGCCGACGGGGAAGCCCCAGGTGAGCGACACGGCGTTGTAGATGTCCACCAGCGGGTTGACGCTGCCGAGCCCCTTGCCTTTTTCCACCCGCTTCAGCAGCGCTTCGATCGAGCTGCGCGCGCCCTTTTTCGTTTTGAAGAGCTTGAAGGCGTCGCGCCAGACCGCCACGACGGGACACTGGCTGAGCGTTTCGCCGCTGAGATATTTTTTCGACTCGTTCAGCGCGCTCTCAAGGTCTGCGGCGATGGCGGGGCGGTCTTTCACCCTGTCGGCGCGGTTTTCCAGGCCGCGGGCGACGACGATGCCGATCTCGGCCTGGGGAAACAGGTTCCAAAATGGTTCCGAAGCGATAAAGCGGGGCATATGCGCATCTTCTCCTTACGTTCGCACGTTCCGTGACGCAGAGCGGCACGACTTAAAAAAGTCGTGCCGCTCTGCGCGTCCGATTCCCAAGCTCGGTTTATCGGCGTTCGCAGAGCTCGAGCAGCACGCCGCCGGTCGATTTGGGATGCAGAAAAGCGATCATCGCGCCGCCCGCGCCGCGGCGGGGTTTTTCGTCGATCAGGCGAACGCCTTTTTCCTTCAGCTCGGCCAAAGCCGCTTCGAGGTTCTCGACGCGGATCGCCACGTGATGCAGGCCGCCGCGGCCGCCGTTTTTCTCCATGAACTTGGCTACCGGGCTGTCGTCGCCGGTCGGCTCGAGGAGCTCGACTTCGGTGTCCCTGATGGGGAGGAACGCCGTCTTCACCTTCTGGTCGGCGACTTCCTCCACGCCGTGGCACGCGACGCCCAGCGTGTCCTGCCAGAACGCGAGCGCTTCGTCGATGCTGGGCACGGCGACGCCGAGATGATCGATCACTGTAAGATTCATTTTCATATCCCCCTTTGAATGATCGCGGAACTTCGCTTCGCCTATGATAGCAGAAAAACGCCAAAGCTCAAGGCGGATTCTCTCCTCCGACAAGGCGGACGGAAGCGGCCGGCTCCTCTTCGAAGAAGCGGATCTTCGTCCCCAGCCGCGGGCCGATCTGCGGCGCCGCCCAGAGCGCGAAAAGGAGGCCGGCCAGCAAAAACGGCGCCAGCGGCAGCGCGTCTTTTCGCCCGACGCGCTTTGCAAGCAGCAGGAACAGGGCGGCGACGCCGCCCGAGACGATGCCGCCGTACAGAGTCAGCGCCGTCAGCTTCCAGCCCAGCAGCGCGCCCAGTCCCGCCATCAGGAACACGTCGCCCCAGCCCATGCCGCCGCGCGTGACCAGGACGATCAGCGCCAGCGGCACGGCCCCGGCCGCCATGCCCAGAAGAATTTCCTTCGCTCCGGACAGAACGCCGTAAGGCAGCCGCAGCGCCAACGCCGCCGCCAGAGAAGCGGCGACGGCCCGATCGTAAATGTAGCCGTCGCTCAGGTCAGTCAGCGCGTGAAACTCGGCGAAGCACAACGCCGCCGCGGCCAGCGGCCAGTCGCGGCGCAGCGGCCACCTCGAAACGAGCAGAGCCCAGGCAATGGCCGTCAGGACGGCGCAGCCGGCGAAGGCGCGCCGGCCGGCAAGGATCTTCCTTTCATCGTCCGCTGTCCGGCGCGCGAACGCGCACACGAAGACTCCGGCGGCGGCTCCGCACAGGGCGGCCGCCCAGCAGGGCGTCATCGGCCCTATTTGAACAGCGGCAGCAGCGCCTTGAACTCCGGCGTTCCTGCCCGGCCCAGGAGCTGATAGACGACCGTTTCCACCGGCAGCACGGCGACGCCCGCCGCCAGCAGGTTGCGCATCGCCAGCTCGTGATGTCTGCGGTCGCGGCTCGTGCACGCCTCCTCGACGACGGCGACGTCGCAGCCGCGCTCTTTCAGTTCCATGGCCGTGGAAAAAACGCAGATATGGCTCTCGATGCCGAAGACGACGGCCGACCTCCGCCCGCAGCGCGCCAGCGCCGCCGCAAAACCGTCCGCGCCGAAGCAGGAGAAGCTGGTTTTATCCATCACTGCCGCGGGACCGAGCAGCCCGCGCAGCGGCGGCACCGTCGCTCCCAGTCCCTTGGGATACTGCTCGGTCGCCAGCACGGGGATTTTCAATACCGCCGCCGACTTCAGCAGCCGTTCCGCCTCGTACAAGACCGGCTCGATCCCGCTCATCGCCGGCACTAATTTTTCCTGCAGATCGATCATCACAAAAACGCATTTTTCCGCGCGCAGACACACAGGTTCCATGTTTTTCCTCCTCGGGGCATAGATTTCCTCGTGACTTATTATCCCATACATTTCACGCCATGAGAACAAAGTCGATTTTTGTGATATGCTTATTCAGTCGAAAAGTTCACGCTCTGTGGAGGTATAAAATGGACAAAGATTTTTCCGATGCGCCGACGCCGCTGACTGTCAGCTCGTTGATGCGCAGCATGCTCAATCCCGACTATCCGTCGCACATCGTCAGACTGCTCAACCAGGTCAAAGGCTGGCTGACCAAATCGTTCCGCCTGGACGGGCTGGACCTGCCCTACTGGGAAGCGATCCGCGAGGATCCCGACATGTTCTTCGGCGAACTCTCGTGGCTCGAATCGCAGGCCGCCCTGCTGCCCGCCATGACGCCGCCGGCGCCGCGTCCCGAAGCCGTGGTGCTCTATCTCGGCGAAGTCGACCTCACCGACGCCATGCGCCTCGCCGTCGATTACAGCCTGATCTTTTCGCGCGGGGAGTGCCGCCGCATGTGGGTCGTCTCCGACTGCTGGATCCCCTTCGACGTGCTCGAATACAGCGACCACATCAAGGCCATGGCGGAGCACGGCATATCGCTGCGCTTTCTCGTCGTCACGCCCTGGGGATGGGTCGAACTGCCCGTCGCCGCGCTGGGCAAGGTGCAGCTGCCCGGTATTTCGTCCTCCGACGGCGGCGCGGGAAGAAACCGGCGGCGTCACAGCGACGACGATTGATTCGCCGAATTGCCTCATTGACGAAACGGGAACAATGTTGTACAATTCCCGTCGTGTCCGGGGTGTAGCGCAGTCTGGTTAGCGCGCCTCGTTCGGGACGAGGAGGTCGGAGGTTCGAATCCTCTCACCCCGACCATTTTCGGATGCACAAGCCCCGGCTCGGCCGGGACTTTTTTTGTCCGCAAAGATTTGATTGACTAGGGCTTGTTTAAAAAAACATTTCAGCTTGTATTATTTCAATAAAATAACACTGGCAGCAACAAGAACAAAAGCGAAAAACGAAGCGTCAAGTTTGTCATAGCGGGTGAAAATTCTACGGAACCATTTGATTTTCTGAAAGAAACATTCAACCAAGTGTCGTTCCTTGTAAACATGCTCATCTATAAACCACGGTTCGGGATTATCGCTCTTCGGCGGGATAGTGTAACTTCCCTCCCGAGAAGTAATGTACTCTCTGATGGCTTGCGAACCGTAAGCCTTATCGCCGATGACGTTGCTCCC